>DATCBZ010000031.1:0-2753 GCA_036511555.1 Steroidobacteraceae bacterium | reverse complement strand
CCGCGCTCATCATGATTTTGCTCGATCGCCGCGGCTACGATCCGCGTCACGCCGATTCCATAACAACCCATGTACGGGTTCACACTGTTGCCGCCCTCATCGAGCACCGTCGCCTTCAGTGCCGTGCTATAGAGCTGACCCAACTGAAAGATATGACCCACCTCGATGCCACGCACGATCTTCAGGTCGCCGTGACCCGAGGGACTCGGGTCACCGGCCACGACGTTTCTGATGTCGGCGGCAATTGCGCCCTGTAGGTCCCGGTCCCAATTGACGCCGGTCAAATGCGCATCCTTTTCATTGGCGCCACAGACGAAGTTCGCCATCGCAAGGGCGCTGTGATCGGCGTACAGCCGAAAGCGTGAGCCGATGGGTCCAATGAAGCCGGGTTCCGCGCCTGCAAGCTCCATGATGCGGGCGGCGCTCGCCATGCGCAGCGGCGTCACAACTCCAGGCAACTGCTGCGCTTTCAGCGCGTTCAGCTCGTGGTCGCCGCGCAGCGCGAGGGCCACGAGCGTGTTGTCGGCGCCCTCGACCAGCAGAGTCTTCAGCAGCTGCGTCGGCGCCACTTTGAGAAAATGCGCAAGCTCGGCAATGCTATGCACGCCGGGAGTTGCGATGCGGCTTAGGCTTTGGCTTGCAGGCGCGCGCGGCTGCGACGGCGGCAGCGCCACGGCCTTCTCGAGGTTCGCCGCGTAGTCATCCGCATCGGAGAAGGCGATGGCATCCTCGCCCGAGTCCGCAAGCACCTGGAATTCGTGCGAAGTGCTGCCGCCAATGGCGCCGGAGTCGGCCTGCACGCTGCGAAACGTAAGTCCCATGCGCTCAAAGATGCGGTTGTAGGTGTCAAACATCAGCCGATAGCTCTCGAGCAGCGAGGCCTCGTCAATATGGAACGAGTAGGCATCCTTCATGATGAATTCGCGCGCGCGCATGACGCCGAAGCGTGGCCGGATTTCGTCACGGAATTTCGTCTGAATCTGATAGAAGATGACGGGCAGCTGCCGATAGCTCTTAAGATCGCGGCGCGCGATATCGGTGATGACTTCCTCGTGGGTTGGAGCGACGCAGTACTCGCGCTGATGGCGGTCTTTCAGGCGCAGCAGATCCGGTCCGATCTTCTCCCAGCGTCCGGATTCGCGCCACAGCTCCGCCGGCTGAATTGCCGGCATGAACACCTCGAGCGCTCCGGCCCGATCCATTTCCTCGCGGATGATCGCCGCGACCTTGTGCAGCGTGCGCAGGCCCATCGGCATCCACGTGTAAAGTCCCGTGCCAAGGCGGCGCACGAGCCCGGCGCGCAGCATGAGCTGGTGGCTGACGATGTCGGCCTCGGCAGGCGTCTCTTTCAAGGTGTTGATCGGGTACCGGGACAGTCGCATCGGGCCGCATTCGATAGCTAATTATGGAGGCAGGAATCTTAGCAGGAGCGCTACTGTTAATATGCGTACTCCTTAAGTATCCAAAGCGGGAGCAATGGAGAACGAAGAAGAATTGCCGCGGCCGCGCAGAAAGGGCATCTATCTGCTGCCGAACCTATTGACGACCGGCTGCCTGTTTTCAGGGTTCTACGCGATCATCGCGGCCATCGACAAGAACTTCGCGCCCGCCGGCATGGCGGTATTCGTCGCGATGATCTTCGATACCCTTGACGGTCGCATCGCGCGCGCCACGCATACCGAGAGCGCTTTCGGCAAGGAATACGACAGCCTCGCCGACATGGTGGCGTTCGGGGTTGCGCCGGCGATCGTCTCGTATCAGTGGGGGGTGGTGCGGATTGCCGAATACGGCCGTGCCTGGGGCCGCTTTGGGTGGCTGGCGGCGTTCTTCTACGCCGTCGCCGTGGCGCTGCGCCTGGCGCGCTTCAACGCCCGCTCCGCCGGCGCCGACAAACGCTATTTCGAGGGCCTGCCGAGCCCCTCGGGAGCGGCCGTCGTTGCAGCCTTCATCTGGTTCTCAAGTGGCTGGCATGAGCCGGGCCTGCCGGGTCTTATCGCGGCGTTTCTCGTTACGGCGAGCTCTGGCGCCTTGATGGTGAGCAGTTTCAGCTACCCGAGCTTCAAACAGTTCAACCTCGACCGGCGCATCAAATTTGCCTACATGCTGATTGTGCCGCTGTTCTTTGTGCTCATAGCGGTTGATCCGGCGACCATGCTGCTGTCAATATTTTCCACCTACGCGCTGTCGGCACCGATTCTGTGGGTGGCACGGCGACTGCGGCGGCGCAATCGTGCCGCACCTCCGGCAGGGATCAGCTAGTGCCAAGCGGTCAGCGCCTGCAGTATCTCGAGGCACTCGGCATTGACAGCTTCGTGCCGCGCTACGCGCCACTGCCGCCGGTCGCGCCGGGCTCCGGCGCCGCGCCGCGCACGCAAGTCCTAAGTCCCGACTGGGGCCCGCTGCAGGCGGAAGTGTCGGTCTGCGTCAAATGCGACCTGCATAAGACCCGCACCCGCACGGTATTTGGCGTCGGCAATCCGCACGCAGACTGGCTCGTGATCGGCGAGGCGCCGGGCGCCGAGGAAGACCGGCAGGGCGAGCCTTTTGTCGGCGCCGCCGGCAAGCTGCTCGATGCCATGCTGCAGGCGATTGGACTTTCGCGCGCGCAGAATGTTTTCGTCGCCAACATGTTGAAGTGCAGGCCGCCCGGCAACCGCGATCCGAAGCCCGAGGAGCTTGCCTCCTGCATGCCCTATCTGCTGCGCCAGATCGCCGCAATCAGGCCAAAGCTGATTCTTGCGGTCGGCCGCATC
>DATCBZ010000030.1:0-8732 GCA_036511555.1 Steroidobacteraceae bacterium | reverse complement strand
GGCACCCTCGCACATCCGTCCGTCGGCCTTGAAATGCGCCACTCGGCCCTGCAGGTGGGCGAGGCGGTCGCGCTCGGCGTCGTCTTGACACCGGTTGCCGCAATACTGGCGTTCGTTGATCCGGGTCTCGCCAAGGACGCCGATTGCGCGGCATTGATCGCCGAAGCGAAAGCGGATGGCGCGAGCGCGCCGCGAGCAGCGCACTAAAATCAAGCGCGGGCGGTTGCCAATCATTTGGGCAACATGGGATCTGCGGCTCTGCCAGAGAAATCTTCAGAAGCGCAATTCCCGGGTTCGGCGCAGCCGCGCTAAGCTAGCTTCCGATGCAGCAATGAATTGGTTGCGTCGCCGGAGCGGATTGCAAATTTATCTTTTCGGCCGGCCTGCGAAACGATAAGCATTTGACACGGAGACCGCGAATGAATACGCGCAAAGTCGCCTGCACACTCTTCGTCGCTGCTGCTTTGTTGCTGGTTGCGGTGCCCTGCCGAGTGCGCGGCGACAGCCCCCTGAGCCACGAGAAGCTGCTGCTGGCGAAGAGCCTCGCGGACCTGCCGGGGAAGAAGCTGACCGCGGTCGTCGTGCGGTACGCCCCGGGCGGAAAGTCCCCGCAGCACCATCACGGCGGCGACGTGTTTGCGTTTGTGATCTCAGGCGCAGTGCGCTCGCAGAACTCCGCGACCGGGCCTGCGCGTGTCTACCGTGCCGGTGAGAGTTTTTTCGAGCCCGCCGGCAGCACGCATCTCGTCAGTGAGAATGCAAGCTCGCAGGAGCCTGCACAGCTGCTGGCGGTGTTCGTGGCAGAAAGCGGGGCGCAATTGACGACAATGGACCCCTAACGGCCAGTGCCGGAGACGCCTAACGAGTTGCGCCGAGTGGCGTTCAGGCCGCCCAGTCGAGGATGACTTTCCCGGATTGGCCCGAGCCCATCGTCTCGAAGCCCTTCAGGTACTCCTCGATTGCGAAATGGTGCGTGATAATCGGCGCAAGCGACAGGCCGCTTTGCAGCAGACTCGACATCTTGTACCAGGTTTCAAACATTTCGCGACCGTAGATTCCCTTGATGGTGAGGCCCTTGAAGATCACCTGATTCCAATCAATGGCGGTATCCTCCGGCGGGATCCCGAGGATTGCGACATTGCCGCCGTGATGCATGGTGCGCAAGAGCTCGCGCAGCGCGGCGGCGTTACCGGACATCTCAAGTCCGACGTCGAACCCCTCCTGCATGTCAAGATCCTTCATGGTCTGATCGAGCGACTCACGGCCAATATTGATGGCGCGCGAGGCGCCCATTTTGCGCGCGAGCTCCAGGCGATAGTCGTTGACGTCGGTGATGACAACATGACGCGCACCGACGAAGCGGGCGATGGCAACAGCCATGATGCCGATGGGCCCGGCGCCCGTGATGAGGACGTCCTCGCCCACCATGTTGAAGGCGAGGGCGGTGTGAGTGGCATTGCCGAACGGATCGAGTATCGAGGCGACATCATCTGAAATGGCCGCAGGCAATTTGAAGGCATTGCCTCCGGGGATCGCGAGGTACTCGGCAAAGGCGCCGGGACGGTTCACCCCAACGCCGACCGAGTTACGGCACAGGTGACGGCGTCCCGCGCGGCAATTGCGGCAATAGCCACAGGTGATGTGACCTTCCCCGGATACCCGGTCGCCGACTTTGAACCCGGCCACTTCCGAACCGATTTCGACGATGTGCCCGTAATACTCGTGCCCGACCGCCATGGGCACCGGAATCGTCTTCTGTGCCCAGGCATCCCACTTATAGATATGCATGTCGGTGCCGCAGATGGCGGTCTTCGCGATTTTGATCAGGACATCGTTCGGGCCGACTTTGGGCTCCGCAATCTCATCGATCCAGATCCCCGGCCGACGTTCCTTTTTGACAAGTGCCTTCATTTCACTACTCCTAATTCGCGGCCAACGTCCGTGAAGGCGGACAGGGCAACATCAAGCTGCGACTGCGTGAGCGCCGCCGACATCTGCGTACGAATGCGTGCCTGCCCCTGCGGCACGACGGGGAACGAGAAGCCGATGACATAGACACCGCGTTCCAGCAGCCGGTCCGCCATGCGCCCAGCAAGGGCCGCATCGCCGAGCATGACGGGAATAATGGGGTGCTCACCCGGTTTGAGATCAAACCCTGCCCTTGCAAGGCCGGCGCGAAAATATCGCGCATTATCAAATAAGCGCGTGCGTAGCTCCGGGCTGTCATCTAGAAGATCGAGCACGCGCAGGCTTACGGCCGCCACGAGCGGCGGGATGCTGTTCGAAAACAAGTACGGGCGCGACCGCTGCCGCAGCCACTCGACGATCTCCTTACGCGCGGCGACATAACCGCCGCAGCCCCCGCCGAGGGCCTTGCCGAAGGTTCCCGTGTAGATGGCAACGCGGGCGGCGACACCGCAGTGTTCGGGCGTGCCGCGGCCGCTTGCTCCCATGAAGCCGGTCGCATGCGAATCATCGACCATCACAAGAGCGTCATAGCGTTCCGCAAGATCGCAGATGCCTTTGAGATCTGCGATGTAGCCATCCATCGAGAAGACACCGTCGGTCGCAATGAGTCTCGTGCGCGCGCCTTGGGCCTCTTGCAGGCGGGTCTCAAGCTCTGCCATGTTGCTGTTCGCGTAGCGGTAGCGCTGCGCCTTGCACAGCCGGATGCCGTCGATGATGCTCGCATGGTTCAATGCATCGGAGATCACCGCGTCGCGCTCATCGAGCAGTGTCTCGAACAAGCCGCCGTTCGCATCGAAGCAGGACGAATACAGGATCGCATCCTCGGTGCCCAGAAACTGACTCAAGCGTGCCTCGAGCTGCTTGTGCACGCTCTGCGTGCCGCAGATGAAGCGCACCGATGCCATGCCATAGCCCTTGGCATCGATGGCGCGGTGCGCCGCTTCGCGCACCGCCGGATGGTTCGCAAGCCCCAGGTAATTGTTGGCGCACAGGTTGATGACTTCGCGCTCGCCGCTGCGAATAAGTGCGCCCTGCGGTCCGGCGATGACGCGCTCGCTTTTGTAAAGCCCCGCGCTGCGCAGCCCATCTAGATCGGTGCGCAAACGCTCGAGAATCGATGAGTTCATGCAATGAATTATACTCACACCATGCCTTCCACACCTTCCCCTCATCCGAGTTTTGTCGTTCCCGATAACGTTGCGCTCGTCTCCGAGGTGGGCGGCGCGATCAACTCGGCATTTCTTGCCGCCGAGGAGCCGATCGTGCGCGTGCTTGCCGACCGTGCGCGCCTGGGCGCTCCCGAAACGGCAGCGGTGCAGGCTCGCGGGCTTGCGCTGGTGCAGGCGGTGCGCGCGGCGCGGCCGAGCGGATCGGGTCTTGATGCGTTTCTGCGTGAGTACCACCTGGCGTCCCCGGAAGGCGTGATCCTTATGTGTCTTGCCGAGGCGCTGCTGCGCATTCCGGATGCGCACACGGCTGATCGGCTGATTGCCGACAAGATCTCCGCCGGCTCGTGGGGCGATCATCTGGGCGACAGCGAATCGCTGTTCGTCAATGCATCGACTTGGGGCCTTATGTTGACTGGCAGCATCGTCGACGTCGACCGCGCCGAGGTGAGTTCCGTCGGAGGCTGGTTTGCGCGACTCGCCTCGCGCATCGGTGAGCCCGTGGCACGCGCCGCACTGCGCCAGGCGATGCGCATCATGGGCCATCAGTTCGTGATGGGCCGTACGATCGATGAGGCGCTCGAACGTACCACCGGCACAAGCGAACGCGCCTACCGATATTCATTTGACATGTTGGGCGAGGCGGCACTCACGCAAATCGACGCCGAGCGCTATCTCGAGAAGTATCGCGCCGCAATTGTTGCCGCCGGCCGCGCCATTAGTCCCGGTGTGGCCATGACTGCGCGCCACAGCATTTCCGTCAAACTCTCGGCGCTGCATCCACGCTACGAGTTCTCGCAGCGCGCGCGCGCGCTCGCGGAGCTTGCACCGCGCCTGATCGAACTCGTTCGGCTCGCGCGCGACGCGGGCATTGGCCTCACCGTCGATGCCGAAGAGGCCGATCGGCTGGAGCTTTCGCTGCTGCTCGTCGATGCGGTCCTGGCAAGCGATGCGCTTACCGATTACGGCGGCTTCGGGCTTGCGGTGCAGGCGTATCAGAAGCGCGCGCCTGCGCTACTGGAGTGGCTCATCGCGCGCTCGCGCGCGCTCGGCCGCACGGTGACGGTGCGGCTCGTGAAGGGCGCCTATTGGGACAGCGAGATCAAGCGCGCGCAGGAGCGCGGCCTTGATGGCTATCCGGTATTCACGCGCAAGGCCAATACCGATGTCTCCTACCTTGCGTGCGCGCATCTGCTCGCCGCCGCGACCGATGTGATTTATCCCCAGTTCGCGACCCACAATGCGCATACGGTTGCCTACATCACGGAGCTCTTTCGCCGGCGCCCCGCGGCATTCGAATTCCAGCGCCTGCACGGGATGGGCGAGGAGCTGTACGCCCAGGTCATCAGCGAAGCTTGGGGCGGCTATTCTTGCCGCGTCTATGCACCGGTCGGCGCACACGAGGATCTCCTGCCGTACCTCGTGCGGCGGCTTCTGGAAAACGGCGCGAACACTTCATTCGTCAACCGCGTGGTCGATGAGCGGCTGCCTGCAGCCACGGTCGTCTCGGATCCGATCGCCGAGGTTGACCGGCTCGCCACAGCCGCGCACCCGCGCATCGTGCTGCCGCGCGATCTCTTTGGCAGCGAGCGTCCCAACTCTCGCGGCATCAATTTCGCTGATCCGGTGCAGCTGGTCGAACTCAAAGCCGCCTGCGAGGCGGCAAGCGCGGTGCCGTGGCGCGCAAGCGCGCTCATCAACGGTACGCCGGGCAAGGGCGAGCGCCTGACGGTGTTTAATCCGGCCAACACCCAGCAAGCCATCGGTACCGTCGTGCACGCATCCGCTGCCGACGTCGATCGCGCCGTTTCCGGCGCGGTAAGCGCTTGGCCCGCCTGGGAAGCGCGCAGCGCCGCTGCGCGCGCAGGCGTGCTCGAAAAAGCGGCCGGGCTCTTTCAGGAGCACCGCCATGAACTCATCGCGCGCTGCGTCGTTGAGGCGGGCAAGACATTGCCGGACAGCGTGGCGGAGGTACGCGAGGCGGTCGATTTCCTGCGCTATTACGCGCAGCAGGCGCGGCTGCTCTTTGGCCAGCGGACACTGCTGCGCGGGCCGACTGGTGAAAGTAATGCGCTGCGGCTGCGCGGCCGCGGCGTGTTTGCCTGCATCAGTCCGTGGAATTTTCCGCTTGCGATCTTTACCGGTCAGGTCGCAGCCGCGCTCGGCGCAGGCAACGCCGTGGTTGCAAAGCCCGCCGAGCAGACGCCGCTCACCGCAGCTTTTGCCGTCGAGCTTTTGCACGAGGCCGGCGTGCCGGCTGAAGTCTTGCAATTCCTGCCCGGCGAGGGCGCAACCGTCGGCGCCGCACTGACGCGCGATGCGCGTTTGGCAGGTGTCGTGTTCACAGGCTCCACGGATACCGCGCGCCTCATTGAGAAGAGCCTGGCCGGGCGCGCCGGATCCATTGCAACATTAATCGCCGAGACCGGCGGCATCAATGCGATGCTGGTTGATAGCTCGGCATTGCCCGAGCAGGTGGTGCTCGATGCGGTTACCTCGGGGTTCAACAGCGCCGGCCAGCGCTGCTCCGCGCTGCGAGTACTCCTCCTGCAGCAGGAAATTGCGCCGCGGGTGAAGGAGCTCCTGGCGGGTCACATGGATGAGCTCAGAGTGGGAAATCCCGCCTGGCTTGCAACCGACATCGGCCCCGTGATTGATCAGGAAGCGCTTGCGATGCTGGAGGCGCACGCGGCGCAGCTCACGGCGGCGGCGACCTGGCATCATCGCGCGCCAGTTGCCACTGACGCCGGCCAAGGCCGGTTCTTTGCCCCTCTCGCCGTACAACTGCCGCGCCTTGCCGCGCTTGAACGCGAAATATTTGGGCCCATCGTCCATGTGGTGACCTACCGCGCCAGCGATCTTGAGAAGGTGATCGACGAGATCAACCAGATGGGCTACGGACTCACGCTCGGTATCCATACGCGTATCGACTCCGTCGCAGAGCGGATCGCTGCCCGGGCGCGCATCGGGAATATCTATGTTAATCGGAATATGATCGGCGCGGTTGTGGGCGTGCAGCCCTTCGGTGGCTGCGGGCTTTCGGGCACCGGTCCAAAGGCGGGCGGGCCTCACTATCTTGCGCGTTTCGCGACCGAGCAGACCATCAGCATTAACACGGCCGCGGTTGGCGGCAATGCGAGCCTGTTGTCGCTCACCGAGGAATAAGGCGGTTTTATCGAATGACGTTGAGTGTTTTTGACATCTTCAAGATAGGCATTGGCCCTTCGAGCTCGCACACCATGGGTCCGATGCGCGCAGCGCACGAGTTTGCACTCGGTCTCGAACGCGACGGCCTGCTGCAGGAGACGCAGGAGATCGCCGTACGCTTGTATGGTTCGCTTGCCCTTACGGGCGTAGGGCACGGCACCGACCGCGCAATTCTTCTAGGGCTCGAGGGTGCGGATGCTGAGAGCGTTGATCCGGATCAAATGGAACCGGCGGTGGCGCGCATCCGCGAGAGCGGCCGCATCCGCCTTTTGGGTCGGCATGAAATCCCGTTTGATGAGCCGATGCAGCTACTCTTCATGAAGCATGAGCGTCTGGAGCGCCATTCAAACGGCATGCGCTTTACGGCACTCGGCCAAGATCGGCACACATTGCGCGAGCATGACTATTTCTCCATCGGCGGGGGCTTTATTCTGCGCGGTGATGAGACGCCCGCGGCCGACACGGGTCGTGTCTCCGCGCCGCATCCGTTTGATTCCGGCGATGACCTTTTGGCGCGCTGTCGCGCACAGGGGCTTGAGCTCTTTGAGCTCGTCATGTTGAACGAGCGCACCTGGCGCTCCGAGCAGGAGGTTCGTGCCGGGTTACTGCGGCTCTGGCATGTCATGCAGGCATGTGTAGAGCGGGGCTTTCGCCAGACCGGCATGCTGCCCGGTGTTTTGAAAGTGCGGCGCCGTGCACCGAAGCTTTATCGCATGCTGACCGAAAGCAAAGGCGCGGCGAATCCGCTCGACGTTATGGACTGGGTGAATGCCTGGGCATTGGCGGTAAACGAAGAGAATGCCGCAGGCGGTCGTGTGGTGACCGCTCCAACCAACGGCGCAGCTGGCATCGTGCCTGCAGTGCTGCACTTTTACCGGCGCTTTGAGCCCGGCGCCAACGATGACGGGGTGATTCGCTTCCTCCTCACGGCCGGCGCAATCGGCATGCTGTACAAGAAGAACGCCTCTATATCGGGCGCCGAGATGGGCTGTCAGGGGGAGGTGGGTGTCGCCTGCTCCATGGCTGCTGCGGGGCTCGTCGCCGCGTTGCACGGCACCTCCGAACAGGTCGAGAACGCTGCAGAGATTGGCATGGAGCACAATCTCGGCCTCACTTGTGACCCGGTCGCGGGGCTGGTGCAGATACCGTGCATCGAGCGAAACGCAATGGGCGCCGTCAAGGCGATCAACGCGGCGCGTCTGGCGACGCGCGGCGACGGAACACATAAGGTCTCATTGGACCAGGTGATTGCGACGATGCGCCAGACGGGTGCGGACATGTCGACCATCTACAAGGAAACATCCCAGGGCGGCCTTGCCGTCAACGTGCCGGAGTGCTGAACATCGCGCGCTGCCATTGCAGAGCAGCGTCGCATCAGCCGAGATCAACAACAAGATGCCGGTGGACGTTGCGACAAATCATAGGAAGCGGTCACAGGATCCGGCGCTTCTCCTGCACGCCGAGGGGGCGAGCCGCTTCGCACATCAACGGCAGAGTGAATTCATGAAGAGATTCCTTGTTGTGCTCGCGTGCTGCGCCGCTGCTGCCGTTGCTAGCGGTGCGCCTGCCGACGCACCCGCTGACCTCGTTCTGCTGCACGGCAAGATTCACACCGAAGATCCGCACCACAGTGTGGCCCAGGCCCTCGCGGTGCGCGGTAACAGCATTGTTGCAGTCGGCACGGACCGCGAGATGACCGCACGGATAGGGCCCAATACGCGCAAGCTCGATTTAGGCGGCCGGGTCGTGCTGCCGGGCATCATCGATGCGCATACCCACCCGGCAGAAAGTGCGCAAGATTTTGGAAAATGCAGTCTCGACGACCGCACCCTCGTCCCTCAGGAACTTATTGCACGCGTGCGCGCGTGCCTGAAGAGTAACCCGGGTGATCCGACGCTCTGGTTTGAAGCGGTGCAGGTAAGCCCCACCGGTCTCACGCTCACGCGCAAGGATCTTGATTCAATTCTTTCCGACCGGCCCATGATCCTCACGGGCTCGGATGGACACACGGTGTGGGCCAATTCAGCCGCGCTGCGGGCTAGTCACGTGAGCGCCAGCACCAAGGATCCGCTCGCCGGACGGATTGAGCGTGACGCGGGCGGCAACCCGACCGGTACATTGCGCGATGCGGCGGGCGATATCGTGTTGCATTCGAAGCCGGCGCCGGGCCTTGCATTTCAGGCATCGCAACTCGACCGAGCGCTCGATGCAATGCGCGCCACCGGCATTACGTCCGTGCAGGACGCCGCGGTTGATGAGCATGACATGCAGCTCTACAAGCGCCTGTACGATGCAAAACGGCTGAACATGCGCGTGCGCGGATCATTTGCCCTGCCGGACTTGCACGAGTCAGCCAAGACGCTGGTTGACCGCGCCATCAGGTTCCGTGCG
>DATCBZ010000029.1:0-5113 GCA_036511555.1 Steroidobacteraceae bacterium | reverse complement strand
GTAAAATATATCACCGGGAAAGGCTTCGCGGCCGGGCGGGCGGCGCAACAGCAGCGAGATCTCGCGATAAGCTCGCGCGTGCTGTGTGAGGTCGTCGTAGACGATGAGCACATCGCGGCCCGCCTCCATGAAGTGCTCTGCGATGCTGGTCGCCGCATATGGTGCGATGTAGCTGAGACCCGGCGCATCGTTGCCTTCGCTTACGACCACGACACTGTATTCCATTGCGCCGCGCGCTTGCAGCTCGGCAATCACTTGTGCCACCGACGATGCACTCTGGCCAATGGCGTTATAGATGCAGATGACGTTCTGGCCGCGCTGATTGAGAATAGTATCGACGGCGGCAGCGGTCTTACCAGTCTGACGATCGCCTAGTATCAACTCACGTTGGCCGCGCCCGATCGGAACGAGTGCGTCAATGACTTTGATGCCGGTCTGCAGCGGAACGGTGACTGGCGCGCGCTGCATAATCGGTTTGGCAGCGCGTTCGATGGGCAGGCGCTCGCAGTTCGCGATCGCACCCTTGCCATCGAGCGGCCTGCCGAGCGGGTCAATCACCCGTCCAAGCAGCGCATCGCCGACCGCGACGTCCATTACGCGGCCGGTACGCGTGACTGCATCACCAGCCTGCAGATGGGAATAATCACCAAGGAGGACGACCCCGACTTCCTCTTCGTCGACGTTGAAGGCGATGCCAAATAGGCCGCCCGGAAAGCGGACGAGCTCCTCGAAGCCAATACCCTGAAGGCCGGAAATTGTGGCGATTCCAGTCGACACCGTCGTGATCGTGCCCACTTCGCGCGGCAATAACTGCAACGTGAAGGAGTCACGGGCCTGCTGTATGGCAGCGAAAGAGGCCTCGACGTCGGTCGCCAGCGAGTCAGGCGGCATGCTGAGTGACAGGAGCTGCTACTTGCGCGCCAAGCGGCATTGCCGCAAGGCTCGTACTCACGTTCCGCGACAGATCGTCGAGGTAATCCGCGATGCTCCAGACGAGTCTTTGCCCGTCGGCGGTGAGCTCGATACCGCACACGAGGGTCGGCAGCGTCGCAAAATCGAGCTTGCTTTTAAAATTGCAGACCAGGCGTACCGCCGCCTCCAACCGCGCACGACTTGCAGCCGAGAGCTCGAACGCACTGCGCACGACTGCTACCGAGCCGCTCTTGTACGCCAGTGCGCCGAGTAGCTGCCTCTGGTCGACAGGCATAGCTTGCAAACGCCGAATAAAGACCTCGATCATGCACTCTTCAAGCGACGTGCTCGCAAGATCACCTAGCGCCTTGCGCGCAAGCCCGAACACCGCCTCCCGGGTGCGTATCACGATTTCGCGATTAACCTTATCGCGCTCATTCGTGACAGCGGCGTTAAGCTTAAGCGCCAGCGATTCGGAATCGCGGTGCGCAGCGTCGAGGAGGCTCTGCCGCTCAATACTGGCATCGGCGCTCGCCTTGCCTAGCAGTTCGCCGCGCTGCTGCTCGAGCGCAGCGCTCTGGGCGCGAAAATCGTCGCGCTCTTTTTGTGCTTCTTTTTTCACCGCAGCGGCATCAGTCAGTTGCGTCGCGATTTTAGACTCGCGCGCGTCAATGGCAGCCAGAACCGGCTTATAGAGAAACCGCTGCAATAGCCACACGAGAATCAGGAAATTGACCGCTTGCGCGGTAACCGTAAACCAGTCGATAAGCATGAGCTATTTTCCGACCACCGCGATGGCGTGATTCCAGAATGGATTCGCGAAGAGAATGATCATCGCAATCACAAAGCAGTAGATTGCCATGGATTCGATCATGGCGAGCCCGACGAACAAAGTGCGGGTGATCGTGGGTGCCGCGTCAGGCTGTTGGGCGAGTGCGCTCAAAGCCGTGGACACCGCTCGCCCTTGGCCCATCGCAGGGCCGAAGCAACCAATCCCCATGGTGATGCCGGCGGTAACAATAGATGCGGCTGCAATTACAGTGGTGTTGTCCATTAAGTATGCCTCGCGTCGTCCGTCTGAGCAGCGCGTGTGCCGGTGGCCGCTGCGATGTAGACGGTTGCTAATATGCTGAAGATATAGGCCTGCACCATGCCGGTCAGCAGGCCGAGTGCACTCATCGCGGCTGGAAATACCAGGGGAGTGATGGTGAGCAGAATCGCGAGAATCATCGTCCCGCTCATCATGTTGCCAAATAGCCGCACGGCCAGCGCGAGCGTCCGCGAAAGTTCACTGATGATGTTGAACGGCAGCATGATTATTGTCGGCTCTAGGTACGATCGCAGATACGCACGCCAGCCGCGCTGGCGGATACCGAAAATCGGGACAGCTACAAAGACGCACAGTGCGAGCGCGGCGGTCGTCGAGAGGGAGCCAGTCGGTGGCTCGTAGCCGGGTATGATCGTAAGGAGATTTGCTGACGCGATGAAGAGAAACAGCGTGCCGACGAAGCTGATGTAGCGTTGCGGCGTCTCCAGGCCGACCGCTTCGATCTGCTGGTCAATGCCCGTAACCAGAATCTCAAGAGCGCATTGCCAGCGCGAGATTGTGACGCCCGCGGCGAGGCGGCGAGTAATGAGCTTTGCGCCGATGGCAAGCGCCACCATAAGTGCCCAGGTGGTCACAATCGTTGCGTTCAGCGTTACGAAACCGTGACGCCAAAGGATAAGCTCGTCTGGGCTAAGGCGCATGTGGTGTCCATCCGGGGCGCGTTACAGACCGCGTGATAACGGCGCGTGCTACGACAAAGCCGAGGAGACCTAAGAGAAGACTCGGCCCGCCTTTCGCCGACACCAGGTAGAAGCCGACCAGGCAAGCGCTCATGCGCAGCACGAGGCTCATCGAGAACCACAACGCCGGATTGCGCCTGGTCATGCCGCGCCTGACCGTCCACCACAGACCGCCAAAGAAGAGCGCGCCGAGGAACACACCGGCGAAGACGGCGATAGACGCAGGCATGAATTCAGTCAATATCTTCCCCCCCTGCGGAATGGATGTCGCGGTCTTCCTTGCTCACCCAATGCCAAGCATTGAAGCAGCCGATAGCGAGGCCGACGATGAGCAAAGCGAGGGTCCAGGAGTGGACTCCCCTACCACGCTTGTCGAGCCAAACGCCAGCGAGCGCACCGATCACCGTCGGTGCGGCCACCGACCAACCGATAAGACCGAACATGCCGAAGCCCGACCACACCGCCCGTGCGTCGACGCGCCGCGCCGCAAGCTTGCGCTCTTCCTGCGCGCCCACTTCGCGGCTCAACGTCGTTGCGTGATCGTGCGCGCCCAGAGGAGGATTCTCAGGCATGCCGCATCTCAACGAAGCGGCGAATGAACCCGCTCTCCAAATGCGTAAGCGTCGAGCGCGCTGATTTTTCCCGCTCGTCAAGGTCCAGGAACTGCTGTTCGACTGCTGCACGCAGCTTGCCAAGATCCGCTCCACCCACGGCGCGACGCACGCAAACGTGGACATCCGTGGCGCTTTTCATCAGCATGCCTTCATCGATCGCAACATTCACTTCAGCGCCTGCCGCCGTCGTGTAGGCGAGAATGCCTGGAGCGAGCGCTGCAACGCAGTCGCATCGGTGCGGTAGCAGCCCAAAGCTACCCGATCGAGTCGGCACGACGATGCTTACCACGTCCTCGAGCGCGAATATCGTAAACGGCAAAAGGATCCTAAGCTGCATGGGCGACCGGCCCTTTGACGGATCCGGGCTGCGGCGTCGCCAATTCACACTGTTGACTAGTCTCGGGTCTTGCTTCGTCAATTTTTCCAATCATGTAGAGGGCGCTTTCAGGAAGATCCTTGAATTCATCTCGCAGGATGCGTTCGCAGCCATCGAGGGAATCTTTCAAGCTGACAGTTTTCCCAGGCACGCCGCTGAACTTCTCAGTGGCGAAAAACGGCTGGGTCAAGAATCTTTCGAGTCTTCGCGCGCGCGCGACTACTTGGCGATCAGGCAATGACAGTTGCTCAAGGCCGAGCATTGCGATGATGTCCTTCAGTTCCGCGTATTGGGCAAGTGTACGGCGGATGTCTTGCGCGAGGCCGTAATGTCGCGCGCCGACTATGCCCGGCGTTGCGATCTTGGAGCTCGATTGCAGGGGCTCGATCGCCGGGAAAAGGCCTTCGCTTGCGCGTTGGCGCGACAGCACGACCGAGGCGGATAGATGGGAAAAAGTATGTACCGCCGCAGGATCGGTAAAATCGTCGGCGGGTACGTAGACCGCCTGTATCGAGGTTATGGCTCCGCTCGCCGTGTTGGCGATGCGCTCCTCGAACGCCGCAAGCTCGGTGCCCATGGTCGGCTGATATCCAAGACGTGAGGGCATCTGGCCCATGAGTCCCGATACCTCTGATCCCGCCTGGATAAATCGGAAGATATTGTCGACGAGCAGCAAAACGTCGCGATGCTCATCGTCCCGGAAATACTCTGCCATGGTCAGCGCGCAATGGCCGACCCGGAAGCGACTGCCGGGCGGTTCATTCATTTGACCGAAAATCATCACCATGTTCGGCAGCACTCCAGCTGCCTGCATGTCGTGGTACAGCTCTTGACCCTCGCGGCATCGCTCGCCGATGCCGCAGAAGATACTGACGCCGTCGTGATGTCCGACCATGTTATGAATCATCTCGGTCAGGAGCACGGTCTTGCCAACACCGGCGCCGCCGAAGAGTCCGGCTTTGCCGCCGCGCTCGAGCGGCATTAGAACATCTATGACTTTTATGCCGGTTTCGAACAGTTCCGATTTAGTCGAGCGCTGCGCAAGCGATGGAGGTAGGCGATGCACTGAACGCCATTCGACATCGGTGAGCGCTGCACCAAGATCAATGGTGCGGCCAAACACGTCGAACATACGCGAGCGAATCGATCTGCCTACGGGAGCTTTGAGCGGGCCGTTGGTACTCTTGACGGCCATGCCGCGTGCCACTCCCTGAGTGGGAGTCAAGGCGATGGCGCGGACGCGATGCGCGTCCAATTGTGCCCAGACTTCGACGACGACCTTGCCATTCTCACCGACATGCAGCAGCGAGTTTATGGCGGGCAGGCGTTGCTCGAATCGAACGTCAATTACGCTGCCACGCACTGCCACGATGGTGCCGACGTTCGCGGTAGCCTGTGGATCGGTCATCGAAGTTATGGATTG
>DATCBZ010000028.1:0-7851 GCA_036511555.1 Steroidobacteraceae bacterium | reverse complement strand
AGCGCAGTCCATCGAAGCGATACTCTTCGAGCCAGTAGAGCGCGTTGTGAATAAAGAATTCACGCACCGTCTGGCTGCGCGGGCCATCGAAGTTGATCGCCGCACCCCAGGGCGTGCGATGACGGTCGGTGAAGAAGTCCGGCGCGTACTGGTGCAGGTAGTTGCCTTCCGGGCCGAAGTGGTTGTACACGACATCAAGCATCATCGCGAGCCCGCGACTGTGCGCGGCGCTCACGAGAGACTTGAGTTCGTCGGGAGTCCCGTAGGCGCAGTCGGGCGCGAACGGCAATACGCCGTCGTAACCCCAGCCGCGCTTGCCGGGAAAATCCGCAAGTGGCATGAGCTCGATCACCGAGACGCCAAGCTCTGCCAAATAGTCAAGGCGCTCTTCCACGCCGGCAAAATTTCCGGCGGCCGAGAAGGTACCGACGTGCAGCTCATAGAGCACCGCTTCGTGCCAGGGATGCGGGCGCCAGCAGGCATCGCGCCAGGCGAAGCTGCGCGGATCAACCACCATGCTCGGTCCGTGCGCATCCTCCGGGTTGCAGCGCGATGCCGGATCGGCTATCTCAAGCTTGCCGTCAATGCGGAAACGATAGCGACTGCCTGCCTGTGCCGCGCTCGTGACAACTTCGAACCAGCCTTCGGGCAGCGCCTGCATGTTGATGGCACGTGGCGCGGCGCCCGGGTCGAGCAGCACTTCGACGCGCTTTGCACCGGGCGCCCACAACCGAAAGCGCACCCCTGCCGCGACGAGCTCGGCGCCGAAAGGCATCTCGTGCCGGCGGCGCACGACATCAGTCATTGACGGTCTTCCACGAGCAGCGCAACCGAGCGCCCCTGCAGCGGATAGGACGCAGCGGCAGCGTAGCGCTCGAGCGCAAAGGGATCCGCAGCAAGGGCGGTATCGAGCACCCGCGTCCAGACGCCGTCGGCAGCGAACTGCGGCAGCGCGAAGCCAATCGTGCCGTGATGAGCGTTGAAGAGCACGAGAAAGTTACTGTCTTTCACCGGCTGTCCGCGCCGGTCGATCCGGCGGATGGCGGAGCCGGAAAGATAGACGCCCAGGCAGCGTGCAAACGCCTGATTCCATTTCTGCTCGGTCATCTCGGCCCCCTCGGGCGTAAACCACATGACCTCCTTCGCCTCATCGGGTGCGATGTGCTCCTGCAGAAAACGCCGGCGGCTAAACACCGGGTGCTGGCGGCGCAGCTCAATGACGCGCGCGACAAAATCATAGAGCTGCTGCTCCTCTTTGCCCCACTGCCAGTTTAGCCAGGATATGTCGTTGTCCTGACAATAGGCGTTGTTGTTGCCTTCCTGCGTGTGCCCGATCTCATCACCGGCGAGCAGCATCGGCACACCTTGCGACAGCAGCAGCGACACCACGAGATTGCGCTTCTGGCGTGCGCGCAATGCATTCACCTCGGGATCCTCGCTTGGCCCTTCCACGCCGCAATTCCAGGCGAGATTATTGTCGTTGCCGTCGCGATTGTCCTCGCCGTTCGCCTCATTGTGCTTGACGTTGTAGCTGACGAGATCCTGCAGCGTGAAGCCGTCGTGCGCGGTCACGAAGTTGATGCTGGCGTGCGGCTTTCTGCCGCTCGCCTCGTACAGATCGCTTGAGCCCATGAAGCGGCGCGCGAAATCGCCAATCAGGCCACCGTCGCCCTTCCAGTAGGCGCGCATGGTGTCCCGATATTTGTCGTTCCACTCGTTCCAGCCGGCTGGAAAGTTGCCAACCTGATAGCCCCCGGCGCCCACGTCCCAGGGCTCGGCGATGAGCTTGACCTGCGAGAGCACGGGATCCTGACCGATGGTGTCAAAGAAGGATCCCAAGCGGTCGACTTCGAAGAGCTCGCGTGCGAGCGCCGAGGCGAGATCGAAACGAAAACCATCGACGTGCATCTCGAGCACCCAATAACGCAGCGAATCCATAATGAGCTGCAGCACGCGCGGATGCTGCAGGTTCAAAGTGTTGCCGCAGCCGGTGAAATCCATGTAGAAACGCGGGTCCTCGAGGCTCAGGCGGTAGTGCGAGGCATTGTCGATGCCGCGGAAGCACAGCGTCGGCCCGAGCTCATTGCCCTCGGCCGTGTGGTTGTAGACCACATCCAGAATCACCTCGATGCCCGCGGAGTGCAGCGTCTTCACCATCGTCTTGAATTCGCTGATGCGGCCGCTTGCGCAGTAGCGCATATCGGGCGCGAAGAAACCGATCGTGTTGTAGCCCCAGTAGTTGCGCAGCCCGCGATCAAGGAGATAGCGGTCATCGACGAAGTGGTGCACCGGCATCAGTTCGACGGCGGTAACGCCCAAGCGCAGCAGGTGCTCAATCACCGGCGCTGTGGCAAGACCCGCATAGGTGCCGCGCAGCGGCGCCGGCACTTTGGGATGATTCATCGTAAAGCCACGCACGTGCAGTTCGTAGATGACCGTGTCGTGCCAGCCGGTGCGCGGAGGACGGTCGTCACCCCAGGTGAATGCAGGATCGACGACGCGACATTTGGGCATGCCGCTTGCGTTGTCGCGGCGGTCGAAGGTCAGATCCGCTTTGGCATTGCCGACGCGATAGCCAAAATGCGCATCCGTCCAGCGCAGATTGCCCTCAAGATGTTTCGCGTACGGTTCGATCAGAAGCTTGTTTGGATTGAAGCGGTGTCCCTGCGAGGGCTCATACGGACCGTATACGCGGTAGCCGTAAAGCAATCCCGGCCGCGCTTCGGGCAGATAAGCGTGCCAGATGTCGTCGGTGCGCTCGTGTACCGCTACGCGCTGCAATTCACGCCGGCCCGTCGAGTCGAACACGCACAGCTCAACTTTGGTTGCGTGCGCGGAGAACAGCGAAAAATTGACACCCTCGCCATCCCAAGTGGCGCCGCGCGGCGTCGGCAAGCCCGGCCACACGGTCGTTATGGGCGGCGTTACGGCGGATGGCGGCGCGGCGGGTTGGTCCATCGGGGGCTCCGGAAAAGCGCGCCGTCAGGCGCTGAATGCCGTGAGCGCGTGCAGCGGAATAGGCGCCCAGTCCGGCCGGCTGCCGAGCTCATAGCGCAGCTCGTAGAGCGCCTTTTCGATCTCAAACAACACCACGAGCGGCTGCACCGCGCTGAATGAATCATACAAGTGGCAGGCGCGCGCCACCTCATCATAGGTGCTGACGAACGTGTCGCGCGTCCAGCGCTCCCACTCCTGCAGGAGGGAATCCCAGCGCGCGCAGTCATCGCTCGTCTGCGGAGTGCATCGTTGCAGCGCCGCGTGCCGCGCATAGGCGAAGGAGCGCAGCATGCCGGCGACATCGCGCAGCGGTGACTGTTTCTCGCGACGCGCGGCAAGGGTGCGCGCAGGCTCGCCTTCGAAATCGACAATCACCCAGTCATTGCGCGCAACCAATACCTGGCCCAAGTGGTAATCACCATGTATTCGTATTTTGAGCGCACGCCGCGCGCGCACATCGATGCTGTCAATGCGGTGCACGAGATTATCGCGCGCGAGGAGGAGCGCTGCAGCCTCGCCTTTGGCGGCGGCCGGCAGGCGCTCAAGCGCCCCTGCAAGCAGCGCAAAGGTCTCTGCAACCGCCGCACTGACGCGCTCGCGCCAGGCCAGCACATCCGCAGGCGTCGTCGCGGCCGCGGCAAACGCCGGATCCTCAGTCGGCGTGGCAAGCGCACAGTGTAGTTGTGCCGTACGACGCGCGAGCGTGCGTATCAGTGCAAGATAGGCGCCGTGCGCGTCGGTTGCAGGCGGCTCGCCGGTGCGCTGGTCACCGAGAAAGCGTACCAGATAGTTGACCGTGTAGTCCCAGCCGTCACCCTGGTTCAGGACGAAGCCCTGCAACAGCGCAAGTGTGGCGCGGCTGCCGTCGTCGCGCTCGTATTCGACCATGCCGGCAACCGGCGCAATGTGCGCAAAATGGGCCACTTCGGTGAGAAAGCGGCCGATTTCAGCCTCGGGATTGATGCCTGCCTGCAGCCGGCGGTAAAGCTTGAGGAACAACCGATCGCCGCACTTGAGGGCGGTATTGCTGCCCTGGGCAAGCGGCGCACCACCCGTAAGGCTTGCATTCACATCGCCGCGCAACTGCGCATAGGCGGCGGTGCGCGCGAAGACGAATTTACCGTGCTCACCTTTGAGTTCCTGGCCCTGGCCGATCGACTCCACGATCGCGCGGCCAAAGCCCTCATCGGCCGACGCATCGGCGAGCACGCCCACGGCAGCCTGCTGGCGAACGCGCGCGACGGCAAGTGGCTGCAGCTTGCTCCAGCGCGGCTCGGGCACATCCTCGAATGCGATCACGAGCGGCAGAAAGTACTGTGCTCTTTCGCCGCTGCTCTCGACGTCGATGAGCGTGAGCATCCAGTGACCAAGCTTCTCCTGCCACTCAAGGTGGTCCCAAAGCTGTGCTCGCGCGATGACGCCCGCCTTGCCGCTGAACCAGCGCTGCGCCGCTATGAAGGCCGGCAATAGCCGCTCTTCAAGCTGTGTGCGCAGCTGCGTCGCGGCCGCGGCGCGCCACACCGCGACGCGCGCCGGAAAAAAACTCGCCCAGGAATCTATGAGGACGAGGACCGGCACGTCCTCGCGTCCGGTGCGCTCCTCATGCCAGGTGGGAGCGGCGGTATCGCGGCTCAAACGAAACCAGTAAAAGCCGTACCCGGCCAGGGTCAGAAGATACGGCAGCTCGCCAATTGGCGGAAACGGCGTTTGGCCGAGAAGCTCGATCGGCACCACGCCTTTGTGCGCGGCGAGATTGATCTCGACCGGCTGCGCCGAGCGCGCAAGGTTTGCGACACACAGGATCGTGTCATCACCGAAGCGACGCAGGTACACCAGGACCTTGCGATTGCCCGGGCGCACAAACTCAAGCGTGCCGCGACCAAAGGCGTGCGAGGTCTTGCGAATCTGCAGCATGCGCTTCATCCAATTAAGGAGTGAGGCACGATCGCGGGTCTGCGCTTCAACATTGACTGCTTCGTAACCGTACACTGAATCCATGATCGGCGGCAGATACAGCCGCTGCGGATCGGCGCGCGAGAAGCCGGCGTTGCGATCGGGGCTCCACTGCATCGGCGTGCGTACCCCGTTGCGATCGCCGATATAGAAGTTGTCGCCCATGCCGATTTCATCGCCGTAGTAGATGATGGGCGAGCCCGGCATCGACAGCAGCAGACTATTCATGAGCTTGATACGGTCCGGATCATTTTCCAGCAGCGGCGCCAAGCGGCGCCGGATACCAAGATTCAGGCGCGCGCGCGGATCGGCGGCGTACATCTGGTACATGTAGTCACGCTCTTTGCTCGTGACCATCTCGAGCGTGAGTTCATCGTGATTGCGCAGGAAGATTGCCCATTGCGCATTGGGCGGGATATCTGGAGTCTGCTCCATGATCTCCACGATCGGATGACGATCCTCCTGCGCAATGGCCATGTACATGCGCGGCATCAACGGAAAGTGGAACGCCATGTGGCATTCATCACCGTCGCCGAAGTAATCGCGCACGTCTTCGGGCCACTGATTGGCTTCCGCGAGCAGCACGCGATCCGCATAGCGCTCATCGATGACCTTGCGAATGCGTTTCACGATCGCATGCGTTTCGCGCAGGTTCTCGTTACTGGTGCCTTCGCGCTCGATCAGATATGGGATCGCATCGAGCCTAAGTCCGTCGACGCCCTGGTCGAGCCAGAACCCCATGACGCGCATCAGCGCACGCAGCACGTGCGGATGATCGAAGTTAAGATCCGGCTGATGGCTGAAGAAGCGGTGCCAGTAGTACGCCTTGGCGACGGGATCGAAGGTCCAATTGGAGCTTTCGGTGTCGGTGAAAATGATGCGCGTGCCGGCGTAGCGGTCCGGCGTATCGCTCCAGACGTAGAAGTTGCGCTTCGAGGAGCCGGCAGGCGCGCGGCGCGACGCCTGGAACCATGGATGCTGGTCCGAGGTGTGATTGATGACGAGTTCGGTGATGACCTTGAGGTCGCGTCGGTGCGCCTCGTCAACAAAGGCGCGAAAATCCGCACGGCTGCCGTATGACGGATGGATATTTGTATAGTCGGCGATGTCGTAGCCGTCATCGCGCAGTGGCGAGGGATAAAAAGGCAGCAGCCAGATCGCGTTGACACCCAGATCCTGGATGTAGTCGAGCTTGCGCGTAAGTCCAACCAGATCGCCGATGCCATCGTCATTGCTGTCCATGAAGGCGCGTACATGCACCTCGTAGATGACGGCATCTTTGAACCAGAGCGGATCGCGCGGGTGGACCGTGGCAGGCGTGATCACTTCACGAATAGTAGTCAAAGTCACGCTCGCTGCGCAGATGGTGCCGAATGCGAAACACGTGGGCCGGGGAGTGCTGCGGGTCTAGTGCGACGTAGTTGTGCGCACCGTGCCAGGGATAGCGCGCGCCGGAGAGCAGATCGTGCACCTGAAACGACTGCTGCGCGGTAAGACCGATCGTCTCCAGATCTAAATGGACCCAGCCCGACTGCGGATGCTGCGGATCGAGATTGACGATCACAAGGACCGCTTCGCTCGCGTCCGCATTGGTCTTGCTATAGGCGAGCAGCCAGTCGTTTTCGATGTGATGGAACTTGAGAGTGTTGTTGGTCTGCAGTGCCACTTGGTCGCGGCGGATGCTGTTCACGCGCGTGATGAAATCGCAGAGACTGTCGGGGCGAGCAAGCTCCCAGTGGCGCAGTTGGTATTTTTCCGAGTCCAGATACTCTTCGCTACCGGGCTCGCGCGGCGTGTGTTCCATGAGTTCGAAGGCAGGCCCATAGATTCCGTAGCTTGCGCCCAGGGTTGCCGCCAGCACGAGCCGTATCGTGAAAGCGGGCCGCCCGCCCAACTGCAGGTATTCGGTGAGGATGTCAGGGGTGTTGGGCCACAGATTCGGCCTGAAGAACTCGCTCAGCGGCGGGCTCGTAAGCTCGGTGAAGTACGCAGTGAGCTCGGCCTTCATATTGCGCCAGGCAAAATAGTTGTATGCCTGGCTGAAGCCGAGCTTCGCCAGGCGATACATCGGCGCGGGCCGGGTGAACGCCTCGGCGAGAAAAATAACATCCGGCCGGCTGCTGCGAATCTCGCTGATCAGCCATTCCCAGAATGCAAAGGGCTTGGTATGCGGGTTGTCCACCCGGAAGATGCGCACGCCCTGCTGCATCCAATATTCGACGATGCTTTTCAACTCCGCCCACAGTTCGCGCCAGGCGGCGCTTTCGAAATTGAACGGATAGATGTCCTGGTACTTCTTGGGCGGGTTCTCGGCGTATTGAATGCTGCCGTCGGGTCGGTGCAGAAACCATTCCGGATGCTCGCGCACATAGGGATGGTCGGGGCTGCACTGAAAAGCAAGGTCGAGGGCGATCTCGATGCCGAGCTTCTCCGCGTTTACCAGCAGGCGCCGAAAATCCTCGAGCGTTCCGAGCTTCGGATGCACCGCCTTGTGGCCACCTGCCGCCGCACCGATAGCCCAGGGACTGCCGACGTCGCCGCTTGCCGCGCCCGCTTGATTGTTGGGGCCTTTTCTTTCGGTCACGCCGATCGGATGAATCGGCGGCAGATACAAAACATCAAAGCCCATGGCCGCCACGTACTTCAGGCGCGCTTCGCACTGTGCAAAGGTTCCGTGCACGCCGGGCGTCGGCGCCGTGGAGCGCGGAAAAAGTTCATACCACGTTGAGTAGCGCGCGCGCTCGCGTTCGACTTCCACTTTGAGCGCCGGTGCGTGCGTCAGTACGAGCTTGGGATCCGGATAGCGGTGGGCGCAGTCGCGCAACAGATTGCTGTCAGCAAGCGTACCGCGCGCAGCGCGGCTGCCTTTGACATCGGTGAGCGCGGTCGCCCATTCGATGA
>DATCBZ010000027.1:0-3243 GCA_036511555.1 Steroidobacteraceae bacterium | reverse complement strand
CTCGACCGGCACGCGCGCCAGAGCGCGCGCGGCAAATAATCCGCCAAAGCCGCAGCCAACGATGAGCACGCGCGGCCGCCGCACGGGGCCAGTCGGGATGGGCAGGTTATTACTTGGCACAGCGCATTATCTCCGATCTTTGACGTTTACGGCGCGGCAAGCTTCAAGATGGCGGCTAGACTCTTCTCGACGTCCGCATCAGTCGTTGCCCAACTTGAAACGCTGATGCGCATGGCGGTACGGCCTTGCCAAACCGTTGCGCCGCACCAGCACGTGCCCTCCTCCTGGATCGCCGCGATAACCTGGCGGGTGCGCTCGGGGTCGCCGAACGCCACCAGCACCTGATTCAGCACGACCTCATTCAGTACTTCGAAACCCGCCTCCTGTAACCCCGTCGCAAAGCGCCTTGCCTGACGGCAGTTGCTATCAAACAGATCAGACAGTCCGGCGCGCCCAAGCGAGTGCAGCGCGGCCCATACCTCAACGCCGCGCGCGCGCCGCGAAAGTTCCGGCGTAAAATCCGATGGATTGCGTTCGGCTCCTTCGGTTGGCAAATACTCCGCGGTGATTGCCATCGCTGCCTTTAATGTGTTGGCATCACGCACGAATGCAAGACCGCTGTCGTACGGCACGTTCAGCCATTTGTGCGCATCGGTCGCCCAGGAATCAGCGTGTTCGAGCCCCTGCGCAAGCGGCCGCAGCGCGGGCGACGCTTTTGCCCACAGGCCAAATGCACCATCCACGTGCACCCAGGCGCCGGCGGCGCGGGCCGGCTCGATCAGCGCTGCAAACGGATCGAACGCGCCGGTATTGACGTTGCCCGCCTGCAGGCACAGTACGGTCGGCCCGCGGATTGCCGGCAGCGCCGCCGCGCGCATGCGCCCCTGCGAATCCACCGGTACCCGCACGATGCGCGCGCGCCCAAGTCCCAGCATCCCCAACGACTTCAAAAGCGTCGGATGGGCCTCATCGCCCGTCATCACGGTGATGGGCGGTGCGCCGAAGAGCCCGTCCGCCTCGACGTTCCAGCCGACGCGCGCGAGTACGGCGTTTCTCGCGGCGGCGAGCGCCGTGAAGTTGGCAACAGTTGCGCCGGTGACGAATGCACCGCCCGTGCCTTCTGGCAGGCCAAACAGATCCACGAGCCAGCGCAGTGCCACGACCTCAAGATGCGAAACACCGGGCATCGCCCGGTACAGGCCTGCATTCTGATCCCAGGCGCCGGCGAGCCAGTTTGCGGCCAGCGCGCAAGGCAGTGCGCCGCCGATGACAAAGCCGAAGAAGCGCGGGCCGGCGCTGGCGAGAGTTGCAGGCGACACCACTCGATCAAGAAGGGCGAGGGTCTCGGCCGGATCGGTCGGTGCTTCGGGCAGCGGCGCATCGAGCTCACGCAGCGCGGCGACCGCCGCTTGGCTCGGCGCGACGGCGCGCTTGTCGAGTCCGGCAAGGTAGGCGCGCGAGCGGCGCGCGGCGTCGTCAAGAATGGCATGCACGATTGAACTCCCCGGGATGAGTGCCAGTCGACCGCTGCGCGGCGGGATCGACATGACTGAGCTGCGAGCGCCGAATCCCCCGACCGCATGGCTGCAATGGATTGCGCTAAAATCGCCGCGACCGAACCCCAGCTTAAGGCCTCTTGCGTGCACAGTCCCGAACTCGAATACGTTGGTTTCTGGCTGCGCGTCTGGGCGACGGTCATCGATTCGGTACTGGTCGCGGTGATTCTGACGCCGCTACTGCGGTTCTACGGTGGCGATACCTCCTGGTTCGATATGTACACCAGCACCGCCCCCTCCGAGCTACTGCTCAATACCATACTGCCGGCCATCGCCATTATCATCTTCTGGGCGACACGCCAGGCAACCCCGGGGAAAATGGCCATCGGTGCGTCGATTGTGGATGCGGACACGGGCAAGCGTCCGACGACCGCGCAGTTCATCGGCCGCTACTTTGCCTACTACGTGTCGACCATTCCTTTGTTTCTTGGCTTTGTCTGGGTTGGCATCGACCCACGCAAACAAGGCTGGCATGACAAGCTTGCCGGGACCGTCGTGGTACGGGCGCGGCGCGGCACCGAATCAGTGCAGTTCAAATCCCAATAACGCAACCGCAATGCCACTCGACGTCGCGCATGTCATTCAGTCATCCCTCGCCCCGGTGTTTTTGATCTCGGGCGTTGGCGTCATGTTGGGGGTGCTGACGAACAGGCTCGCGCGCATCGTCGATCGGGCCCGTGCCTGGGAGGCGCAGGCGGACCTGGAAGCGCATCGCGCCGCCGACCTTGATGCGCGCCTGCAGGTACTCGCGCGTCGTTCGCGTTACATAAGCTCGGCGATCACGATGTGCGCCGTCTCCGCGCTGCTGACGGCGCTGGTGGTGGTTGGATTATTCGCCAATGCCTTTCTTGCCGTGAATCTCTCGGCGCTCATTGCGATCCTGTTTGTCGCTGCCATGATGGCTTTGACGGTCGCCTTCCTCGCCTTCCTCATCGAAGTGAGGATCGCCACCGCTTCGATCCGCATCGGGCGCATCCAGTAACCGCCGGACTTGCGGCTGCCACGGCAGTCTGAGCGCGAATCTGCTACCCTGCGCACCCTTTTTTGTGCCCTGAACTATGAACCGCCCCATTCGCAATATCGCCATTATCGCGCATGTCGACCATGGCAAAACGACCCTGGTCGACTGCCTGCTGAAACAGTCCGGTACGTTCGCGGCGCACGAAAAGGTTGGCGAGCGGGTGATGGACTCGAACGATATTGAGCGTGAGCGTGGCATTACGATTCTCGCCAAGAACTGCGCCATCGAGTACGGCGGCACCCGCATCAATATCGTCGATACGCCCGGCCACGCCGACTTCGGCGGCGAGGTGGAGCGCGTACTGTCGATGGTGGATGGCGTGCTGCTGCTCGTGGACGCGGTCGAGGGTCCCATGCCGCAGACTCGCTTTGTCACCCGCAAGGCACTTGCGCTCGGTCTGAAGGCGATCGTCGTCGTCAATAAGATCGACCGGCCTGGTGCGCGCCCGGGCTGGGTCGTGGACCAGACGTTCGAGCTCTTCGACAAGCTCGGTGCCAATGATCAGCAGCTCGACTTTACGGTGATCTACGGCTCGGCGCTGCAGGGTTGGGCGACGACCGACTACACCGAACGGCGCCCGGACATGAACGCATTGTTTGAAGCGATATTGGCGCACGTGCCGCCGCCGCAGACCGAGATTGCAGCCCCGTTACAGCTGCAAATCTC
>DATCBZ010000026.1:0-2520 GCA_036511555.1 Steroidobacteraceae bacterium | reverse complement strand
ACATTACAACGCAAGCGGTTAACGAAGAAACCCTAGACGGGCACGCACAAACTAGGCTGGATGACCACGTTAGGTCAGACGTTAACACCACGCGGGCGCTGAGCCGGAAAAACCGGCAGATTCCCTGCGTTTGACCGCAGTCGGGGAGAACGTCGTCTCCCCGTCGGTTAGCCTATCCGTTAATCGATAAATACAGTTCCACTTAGTTAATTGGTATTGCCTCTGACAAGATGGCAATATTGTTGCTTATTTGTGTGTATTTATGGCATTTAAATTGGAATGTGTCATAATATTAACCCAGTGGAGATACGTTTATGAATAAACGCCATTGACTAATACAAACGATCCCCTCGTTGACGCCTTCTTGAGCCCCGTCAACGTCCTGCACCGCCAATACGAGGCGCTGCGCGCCTTCTACGTCGACAAAATCCCCGGCAAAGACGTCGCCGCTCGGTTCAGCTACACCCCGGGCAGCTTTCGCCTGCTGTGTCATCAGTTCCGTCAGGACCCGGCGGTGCCGTTCTTCTTGCCGAACCGGCATGCGCTGCGCGCCGCGGCCGCCGCGGCCAAAAAGACGCCGGCGCTGCATGAGCGGGTCCTCGGCCTACGCAAGCAGAACTGCTCGATCTACGATATCCAGCGCGCGCTGCAGGAAAATGCTCAGCGCTTGAGCGCGCCGGCGATCTGGAAAATCCTCACCGCCCACGGCTTCGCCAAATTACCGCGCCGCGCCGATGAGGAACGGCCCGTGGATGCGCGCGTGGAGGCGGCCCCCGTGGCGGACGCGCGCGCCTTCACTCTGGAGCCACGGCACTTTCGCACCGAGTTTGGCGGCTTGTTCCTGTTTATCCCGCTGCTGGTCGCACTGCGCTTCGAGGCGGTCGTCGGGCGCGTGCCGCTGCCGGGCACCGTGCAGATCCCCGCTGTCCACGCCATACGCTCCTTGCTCGCTTTGAAACTCTTCGGGCGCGCCCGCCATCGCCACGTCATGCCGAGCGTCTTCGATGAGGGCTTGGCGCTGTTTGCCGGCCTCAACGCCATCCCAAAGCGCTCCTTCCTCACCGAGTACAGCTGCCGCATCCAACCGCGCTGCTATGCGCAGCTCATGCAGCACTGGTTCGATGCTCTCGGTACTTTAGGGATCGCGCGCGGGGAGTCCTTCCATCTGGACTTCCATACCATCCCCTTTCACGGCGAAGACGCGCTGCTCGAGAAACACTACGTCTCCAAGCGCAGCCGCCGGCAAAAAGGCATCCTCGCCTTCCTCGCCCAGGATGCGCAGCAGCAGATGTTCTGCTATGCCAATGCGGATCTGCGCAAGAATCAGCAGAACGATGAAATCTTGCGCTTCGTCGAGTTCTGGAAGGCGCGCACCGGGACGCTGCCGAAGGAATTGATCTTCGACTCAAAGCTCACCACCTACGCGAACCTCAACAAGCTCAATGAGCAGAAAATCAACTTCATCACCTTACGGCGGCGCACCGAGAAGATCATCGAGGGCCTGCGCGAACACAAAAGCGCGTGGCGCAAGATCGAGCTCAGTAACGTCGCGCGCCAGTTCCGCTTCCCGAAAATCCTCGATCAGCGCATCACGCTCGACGACTACGAAGGACCGATCCGGCAAATCGCTATCACCGACTTCGGGCATGAAAAGCCAACGTTGCTGCTCACCAATCAGCTGCGCCGCTCCGCCGTAAGCCTGATCGAGTTCTACGCCCGCCGCATGCTCATCGAAAACAGAATCGCCGACAGCGTCGACTTCTTCCACATCGATTCGCTGTCTTCCGCCGTGGCACTCAAAATTAACTGCGATCTGCAGCTGACCCTCATGGCAAGCTCCCTGTATCGCCTGCTCGGCGCACAAATCGGCAAGGAATACACCACCGCGCACTCGAGCCATCTGTTCCGCGACTTTATCGAAGCCCAGGCGCGTGTCACAATCACCGGCCATAGCGTCGAGGTCGCCTTCGGCAAACGTGCTCACAGCCCCTTACTGCTCGCTGCCGGCTTCCAACACACCAACGTCGCCGTGCCGTGGTGGGGCGGCCGAAAACTCAACATCTCGTTCGGCTGACCGAATTGTTAGCTCTACGCCCCAGCGTGGTCATCCAGGCTGATATGGCCTGACTTTGTCAAGTGTTCCACGACACATTCTCACGAACCGGTGCTCAAGGTTTGCAGATGACTTTCACACTGAAGAGGCAACGCGACGCGCGAGCGAGTGTTGGCGACGATGGATCCTGCTGATATTCGCGGGTTGGATACCGCCGTTCATCGGTACGTCGCGGGGCTGCCTCTCTCTAGTGCCGTGGATCAGCCATGAAGGATGCCACATAGCCTGGTCGAGGATTCCCCTCATCGTGCCCGCGCATCGCGTTGCCGCTTGAGTGTGTGTTGGACGTGCTAATTCATGGCGATGACTCCTCGGAAAAGCCGCAAGGGCGCGGTAGGTTGTGTTCAAGCGATCGGCTCGACCTGGCGGGCGATGTCCCAGACAAAACCGCTGAGTTCGCGCGCGAT
>DATCBZ010000025.1:0-6140 GCA_036511555.1 Steroidobacteraceae bacterium | reverse complement strand
TATACTGTATGGTGTGCGCCCTCGCATAGTGATCATCGGCGGAGGATTCGGCGGGCTCGCCGCCGCCAAGGTGTTCCGTGGCAAGCCGGTCGACGTGACCGTGGTCGACCGCACCAATCATCACCTGTTTCAGCCGCTGCTCTATCAGGTCGCTTCGGCGGCGTTGGGGCCGGCGGATATCGCGCAGCCCATCCGCACGGTGCTGCGGGGTCAGGCGAACGCGTTTGTGATGATGGCCGAGGTCACCGGCGTCGATTTGGCGCAAGGCAGCGTCCATGTTGGCGATACCTGTCTGTCCTTTGACTACCTGATTCTGGCACCGGGAGCGGTTGATAATTACTTCGGCCACTCCGAATGGCACCAGTGGGCGCCGGGCATGAAGGAAGTTGAAGATGCAACTTTTATCCGCTCGCGGCTGCTGCAGTCGTTCGAGACCGCCGAACTGGAGGCGGATACCACGCAGCGCGCAGCGCATCTGTCGTTCGTTATCGTGGGCGGTGGCCCGACCGGTGTCGAGCTTGCGGGGGCGATCAAGGAGCTGGCGGTGGATGTGATCGCACGGGATTTTCGCGTCGCCGACACGCGCCGCGCGCGCGTCATTCTGATCGAGGCCGGAGCGCGGCTGTTGCCGGCACTGCATCCGAAATCCTCGCAGCATGCGCTGCAGCAGTTGAAGGATCTGGGCGTCGAGGTGCGCTTGGGTCAGCCGGTCACCAACGTATTTGAAGGCGGTGTCGAGGTCGGCGGCGAGCGGCTGCATAGTTACAACGTCATCTGGGCCGCGGGCGTGCGCGCCTCACCACTCGTGAGCTCGCTTGCGGCTACGCTCGGTCCCGGCAGTCGCGTTCCGGTCACTGCAGACTGCTCCTTGCCGGGATATCCAAACATATTTGTCATTGGTGACGCGGCGTATCTCGTCGATTCAAAATCCGACCGGCCGGTGCCGGGTGTCTCGCAGGGCGCCATGCAGATGGGCCGTTATGTCGCGCGTGTTATTGACGAGGACGCCAAAAGCGTACGGCAGTTGCGCGAGCGCGGCTTTCACTATTCGGACTACGGTTCCATGGCGACGATTGGCAAATCGCGTGCCGTGGTTGAGATCGGGCCGCTGCGCTTCGGCGGGCTCCTCGCGTGGCTTGCCTGGATGTTTCTGCACGTCAGTGTGCTCATCGGCTTTCGCAATCGCATCTCGGTGCTGACCTCCTGGACCTACGGCTATGTGTTCTCACGACGTGGCTCACGGCTCATAACGCGCTCGTCGCGCCCTTCTTAGCCCATGGAAAATTTCGCGCATCCCGCGGGTCGTGCGCGTGCGGCCACGGCTGGCGCTGCCGAGAAACCCAAGACGCTACGCGGCTTCTTCGAGGTCTTTCGCTACAGCCGGCGGGCGCTCGAGCTAGTGTGGCGCACGAATTCCGGGCTCACGATCTGCCTTGCCGTTCTGACTCTGGTTGCCGGCGTGTTGCCCGCCGGGATTGCCTACATCGGCTCGCTGATCGTGGATGCGGTGGTGGCCGCCATGAAGCATCCTGCCGGCGGCGTCGGTAGGGTGATCGATCTGGTGTTCCTCGAGGGCGTGCTCGTGGCGGCCACCGCCGCGGCGCAGCGCGCCATCTCGCTGTGCCAATCCCTGCTGCGGGCGCAGCTTGGACAGCGCGTCAACGTCATGATCCTCGAGAAGGCATTGACACTTGAGCTTGCGCACTTCGAGGATTCGGAATTTTACGACAAGCTGACGCGTGCGCGACGCGAGGCCTCGAGCCGCCCGCTGTCGCTCATCATGCGCACGTTCGGGCTTGCGCAGAACGGCATTTCGCTCGTGAGCTATGGCACGCTGCTCGCGCGCTTCTCGCCCTGGGCGGTGGTGGTATTGTTGCTTGCGGGTCTGCCCGCCTTTATCGCCGAGGCCAAATTCTCTGGCGACGCTTTTCGTCTGTTTCGCTGGCGCTCTCCGGAAACGCGCATGCAGACCTACCTTGAGACGGTGCTTGCGCGCGAGGACCATGCCAAGGAAGTGAAGCTATACGGTCTTGGGCCGCGCTTCCTGCAGCGCTATCGCGATATCTTTGGACGTCTCTATAAAGAAGATCGCGCCTTGACGATCCGCCGCGATGCGTGGGGCTTTGGGCTCGGCCTCATCGCAACGCTTGCACTCTATGGGGCCTACGCATGGATCGCGATTTCCGCCGCGCGCGCGCTCATCTCCCTCGGGCAGATGACGATGTACCTGTTGCTGTTTCGACAGGGCCAGTCCGCCGTGTCGGCGAGCCTGTCCGCGGTCGGCGGCATGTACGAGGACAATCTTTATCTGTCGACTCTCTACGAGTACCTCGAGGCCCCAGTGGCGCCGCCGGGCGGCGCGCTGCCACGCGGCCCGGTGCCAGAGGACGGTGTGCGCTTCGAACATGTGAGTTTCAGCTACCCCGACGCTGCGGAGCCGGCGCTCGAGGATGTCACGCTGCATCTGCGGCCCGGTGCAAGCCTTGCACTCGTCGGCGAGAACGGCTCGGGCAAGACGACGTTGATCAAGCTCCTGACACGGCTCTACCAGCCAACCGTGGGGCGCATTCTCCTTGACGGTCTTGATCTTAAGGACTGGGATGAGAGTGTGCTGCGGCAGAGGATCGGAGTCATCTTTCAGGACTTCGCCCGCTATCAAATGCTGGTCGGGGAAAATGTCGGCGCGGGCGATGATGAGTACTTCGAGGATGAAGCGCGCTGGCGCGAGGCTGCGGCCAAAGGCCAGGCGAGTGATTTTATCAAGACCCTGCCGCAGGGCTACCATACCCAGCTTGGCAAATGGTTTCGTGACGGCCGCGAACTCTCCGGCGGCCAGTGGCAGAAGATTGCGCTCGCGCGCGCCTTCATGCGCACGCGCGCGGACGTGCTGGTGCTTGATGAGCCCACCGCTGCCATGGACGCCCAGGCCGAAGCGGATGTCTTTGAGCATTTCCGGAAGCTCGCACTCGGACGCATCACGATTCTGATCTCGCATCGCTTCTCGACGGTGCGCATGGCGGATCAGATCGCGGTGCTCGAGCACGGGCGCATCGTGGAGTGCGGCAGCCACGAGCGCCTCATGGCCCTGAACGGCCGCTATGCGCACCTCTTTACCCTGCAGGCGCGCGCTTATCGCTAAGGCGCGCCTGCTGCGAGCAACGCCACTGGAAAGTGCGCGAGTGCCACGCTCGCCGGCACAAAGTAAGCGCCGTCGCGCAGTTCGGCTTCAATCACGCTGCCGTCGAAAATGTTGTGCAGAGTCGCAGTGCCCAAGCGCCGCGGTAGCTCAATTGCAGTGTCAGCCCACACCTCCTCGCCGAGCGGCAGTAGCTCGCGCTCGCCGAGGAGCCTGGCATAAAGACGCGGAATGACGACGAGTACCGCCTCGCTCTCCCACTTGCGCGCATAGGCGCACAGGTGGTTTGCGTGTTCACCCGCAACCGCCGCCGGCAGGTAGGAGCCCTGCCGAAAGAGGGCAGCGTGCGCCTTTCTGAACTGCAGCGCCTTCCACGTGACGTACAGTTTCGCGCGCCCGTCATTCATATGGTCAAGAAGTGAGCGCGCAAAGGCCGAGTTGCCGGGCCCGTGTTTTTCAAGCGCCGCAAGCATATGCGCGCGCCGCTCGTAGTCCACCGCGCGCCGGTTGTCCGGATCGACCAGCGACAAGTCGAGCGTGTCATTGCCCTGGTAAATATCGGGTACGCCCGGCGCGGTGAGCTTGCAGAGCGTTTGCGACAGCGAGTTCAAGAACCCGAATCGTGCGATCCGCTGCTGCACGAGCTTGATGTCCTGCAGAAACAGATTGCCGTCGCGCATCTCAAGGAGCGTATGCACGAACTGCGTCAGTGCATCCTCGTAGTCTTTGCTGCGATCGGACCAGCTGGTGCGGCTCTTTGCCTCACGCGACGCCTTGATCATATATGCCGCGATGCGCTCCGCGTAGGCGCGCAGGCCCGCCGCATCGAGCTCCTCAACGGGCCAGCTGCCAATGAGAATTTGATACAGCAGATACTCCTGGTTCGGTCCCGGCGCCGGCCGGCCTTCGATGTCCCGCTTGCGCAGCCGATTCATGCGCCGCCAGCGCGAGAGCATCTGGCGCCACAGGCCTGACATCTCAGACAGCACATCGATGCGCACGCGGGTGTCTTCGGAGCGCTTGGTGTCGTGAGTGGAGGTCGCGAGCATCTCGTGCGGCCAGTGCTTCTGGCGGTACTTTGCGTCAACATGAAAGGCACGCACGCTGACGCCGAAGATATCCGGGTCCGAGCCGACCTCGTTGAGCGCAACCAGACGATGGAAACGGTAGAGCGCCGTGTCCTCAACGCCTTTGGCGGTCACCGGAGCCGTGAGCTGCTGAAACTTCATTGCGAATGCGCGCACGCGCGCGCGCGCGGCTTCGTTGGCGGCGGGCAGTTCTATGAGGAGTGCCGCGCGTACGAAGTCGAACAGCTCGTAGTTGATGCCGGAGTCGCGGCCTTTCGCGCAGCCGACTGCCCAATCGATGAAACGCCGGTCCTCGGCCGACACCGAATCGGTGACGTAGGTGCGGTACACCGGAAAGCAGGCAATGACCTCGGTCAGGCCCTGACGCAGGCTGCGGAAAGTAAAGTCGCGCGTATTGCGGTCAGAGCGTGCGATGCGCGCGAGCTGGTTCGTGAGCACCGTAAGTTCCGAGGACAGCGCCGTGTCGAGAATCAGGCGCTTTGCTTCATAGGCGAGCTCCTTCCACTCGGTCGGCTCGCCGACGAAGGCTTGATACGTGCGGGTGAGGCGGCTCTTTGCCGTGGCATCGACGAACAGGCCGTTCACGACATTGGTGAAGTTGTAGCCGGTGGTGCCGTGCACGGGCCAGGTCGGCGGCAGACGCTCGAAGCTTGCGGTGATCTTTTCGACTACTAGATACAGTGGTAACTCACCAATCGGGGCCGCGGTGGCGCTCGCCGCATGACTTTGCAGGCGGCGGAAATATTGCTCCGGATCGTAGAGGCCGTCGGGGTGATCGATGCGCAGGCCATCGAGCTTGCCGCTGCGCACGAGCTCAAGAGTGAGCCGGTGCGTGTTCTCGAGTACGGTCTCGTTCTCCATGCGCAAGGCGGCGAGGTCGTTGACGTCGAAGAAGCGCCGATAGTTGATCTCATCCGAGGCCACGCGCCAGGAGGCGAGGCGATAGGCCTGCGCCTCGAGGAGCTCGTGCAGGTCATCCGGGCTTGCGGGCGCGGCGGCGGCGCCGCGCAGCTGCACCACGACCTGGTCGATCGCCTCGCTGATGAGCGGCTGGCCGGCGCAGATCGCCGCAAGCCGGCGCTTATGAACCTCCTTATCGCGATTGCGCTCCGCGGCCGCATCCGCCGTGGCGTCATTCCGGTCGGGCAGATGGCCAAATGCCGCGATCAGGCTTTCGAACTCCGCCTGCGCATCCGGCGGCAGGGCATCGGCGCTGAGAAGCTTGCGCGCCGGAATGAGAATGCGCGGGTAGGTGCGTGGATCAAGCGGGAAGCGATGCTCGTGGTAATAGATGGCGAATGCGCCGGCGGCGCCTTCGAAGCGCGGTTCAAGTTCGCGCCGCTCCAGCACCCGCCCATAGGGTTCTCCGAGCACCGGCACCAGAAGCTTGCCCGACAAAGCCGGGTTTGCCGGCTGCCAGTCAATGTCAAAGTAGGCGGCATAGAGCGACGCTGCGCCATTTTCGAGCACATCCATCCACCAGGCATTGTCCGAGCCCATGATGCCGACATGGTTCGGCACGATGTCGAGGATTTGCCCCATGTGGTGCGCGCGCAGCGTTGCAACGAAGCGCTCGAAGTCCGCCGTATCGGCGATTTCCGGGTTCAACGCATTGTGGTCCACCACGTCATAGCCATGCGTGCTGCCCGGACGGGCGCGAAAATACGGCGAGCAATAAACGTGGCTTACCCCAAGGCGCGAAAGATACGGGATCAGGTGGGTTGCATCCCGCAGCGTAAAAGCCGCATTCAGCTGCAATCTATAGGTCGCACGCGGAATGATCGCGCGGCCGCTGCCCCATATTGTCGGCTCAGGCGCTGACACGGTCGCGCTCCAAAAGCCACGTGACGTTCCACGGTGCAAGCTCATTGCTCGCGACCGCGCTGCGAATATCGGGGTGGGTTGCGAAGATCACG
>DATCBZ010000024.1:0-2296 GCA_036511555.1 Steroidobacteraceae bacterium | reverse complement strand
CGCGAGCTGCGTCACCGCGCTCTCGGTCGCCGTCGGCACGGTCAATGCCTTCCTCATGGAACGCTATCGTTTTCCTGCAAAGCAGGTGTTGTCGGTGCTGATGCTGACGCCGCTCGTCATCCCGGGCGTCATCCTTGGCATATCGATTCTGGCCTTGTCGAGCCGCATTGCGGAGCTTGCCGATACGCTCTTTGGGCTTGACCTCGATTTCCTGAGGCCAGGGCTGCCCCTCGTTGTGTTGGGCCAGTTCTCCTACATCGCAACCATCGCGACCCTCATGGTGAGTGCGCGTCTAAAGCGCTTTGACCGCACGCTCGAAGAGGCCGCGCTTAATCTCGGCGCATCGCATGCGGCGGTGTTGCGCGCCATCACTTTTCCGTACCTGCGGCCCGCTCTCATCGGAACGGCGGCGATTTCGTTTCTCATGTCGTTTGAAAATTTCAATACGACATTGATGCTGGTCGGCGCCGACCCGCCACTCACCGTCATGATGTATGGACGCATGCGCGAGGGGGCATCGCCGGTATTGAACGCCGTGAGTCTGTTTCTGATGCTCGCCTCGGCGCTGCTCGCACTCGGGCTCATGCGCGGCGGCCAACCCCGTGCGGCGGCGCGCAGCGTCGCCGCATCCTAGGCGTCGCATTGCGCCGCATCCACTTTTCAATAGCGCAACCCAAACGGTTCGCGTCGCCGCCGTGCGCCTGGGGAGGACTACCATGAAGCTTTCGGACATCAAGACTTTCGTCGTCGGTAATCCGCCCCCGCACAACGGCGGCCGCTATTTCGTGTTTGTTAAATTGACAACCGACGCGGGTGTCGAGGGCATAGGCGAGGCGTACTGCGTGCCGTTCGATCCGCATCTGGTTGCAAGAATGATCGAGGATGTATTTGAGCGTTACGCGCGCAACTGCGACCCGCACGACATTGAATCGCTGTGGCGGCGCGTGTACTCCGCAGGCTTCACCCAGCACCCGGATTTGACGCTCATGGGCGTGTTGAGCGCGCTTGAGATGGCCTGCTGGGACATTATCGGCAAGGAGGCGGGGCAACCCGTCTACAAGCTCCTGGGCGGCCAGGTACACGAGCGCTTGCGGTCCTATACCTACATCTACGCGCGCCCCGGCGATCGCTCCAATGTCTATCACGATCCAGATTTGGCCGCGGAACGCGCCGCAGAATATTTGGCGCAGGGGTTCACAGCACTCAAATTCGATCCCGCTGGTCCGTACAGCGCCTTTGACGGTCGCCAGTTGCGGCTTGCCGATCTTGAGCGCTGCGAGCGCTTCGTGCGGCAACTGCGCGCGGCAGTGGGCGTTAAGGCCGACCTCCTGTTCGGTACGCACGGCCAGATGAGCGCGGCGGGTGCGATTCGCCTTGCGCGGCGCCTAGAGCCGTACGATCCTTTGTGGTTCGAGGAGCCGGTGCCGCCGGATGCCCCGGAGGAGATGGCAAAGGTTGCGCGCGGCACGACGATTCCGATTGCGACGGGCGAACGGCTCGCCACCAAGTACGATTTTGCGCGGCTGTTGCGCGCTGGCGCCGCTGCAATTTTGCAGATGAACCTCGGCCGCGTCGGCGGCCTGCTCGAGGGGAAGAAGATTGCCGGCATGGCGGAGGTGGAGCACGTGCAGATTGCGCCGCATCTGTACTGCGGGCCCGTGGTCGGCGCGGCCAACATTCAGCTTGCGACTTGCAGCCCCAACTTTCTCATTCTCGAAGGCATCGAGCGCTGGGACGGGTTCCATGCACAGATTCTCAAAAAACCGATTCTGTGGCAGGACGGATTCGTGATCCCGCCCAAGGAGCCGGGACTTGGCGTCGAGCTCGATGAGGCGTTTATCAAGGACTATCCCTACACCGGCAGTATGCTGCACCTTGAGATGGCACAGGATCCGGTCGTGTAGTCATTCGCTTTCGCACCAGCGCGGCGCACGAGCAAAGCCAGGACCATCGCGCAGCGCCGCCGTCGCCAACCAGCAGTAATAGTCCTACGTAGAGCGCGCGCGAGCGGGTCAGCAGGATTTGTTTGCCGCGAGGATAGGGGAGCTTGTCCCAAAACGCCATTGCCCCGGGTGCATGCGAAGCAGAGGCGCGACAGGGGCTCACGGGCCAAACGCTAGCACGGACAGGCAAATTGCTATCTAGACCTAAATGGGTATAATGTGAAAGCCAAAGCACCACCGCCAAAACCGCTGATCTGGATGGGAAGCAGCAAGAAAGATTTGCGCGCGCTGCCCGCCGATGTGGTCGATGTCTTTGGTTACGCGCTGTATGTCGCCCAGACCGGCAAGCGACA
>DATCBZ010000023.1:0-3956 GCA_036511555.1 Steroidobacteraceae bacterium | reverse complement strand
GCCGGTCGTCGACTACGTGAATTCCAATCCCGACGGCGATGATGGCGCCCAGCTCACCGACTACGATGTGATTGGCTCGGCACTCGAGAGCACCGGGCTGTTTGCGCTGCAGGCGGCGGAGAGTTTCAACCTCCTGTGCATTCCGCCGCTCGACCGGGAGCAGGACGTGGGCATGAGCACGCTCATGGTGGCGGCGCGCTTTTGTCGCGACCGTCACGCGATGCTGATAGTTGATCCGCCGGCGCCGTGGCAAACGGCGCGCGCATCGCTTGAGGCACTGCGCAGCTGGCCGTTTCGCAGCGAGAACGCGCTTATGCATTTTCCGCGGCTCTTGGCGTTCGACCGCCTGCGCGGACGCGTCGAGACGTTCGCGCCCTGCGGCGCCGTTGCCGGCATGATCGCGCGCCTCGATGAGACCTGGCCCGTATGGTCGGCGGCGCAGAGCGAGGAGGCCATCTTGCGCCCCGGCATGCGCCCGGCGACCGTCGTGGCCGCGGCCGAGCGGGTGCGTTTGGCGCAGGCGGGTGTCAATACCTTATCGGCGACGCGTGCGGCGGCGCTGTCGGGGATTCCCGCCTGTACGCTTGCGGCAGGCGGCGGCGTGTCGTCCGATTGGCAGTACCTGTCGGCGCGGCGCCTTGCGCTCTTCATCAACGCGAGCATCGAACGCGGCACGCGCTGGCTTGCCTTCGAACAGAATTCAGCGCTGGCCTGGCAACGCGCGCAAGCGCAGACGCTGGCATTTCTCGAAGCGCTCGGCGCCGACGGCGCCTTCGCCGGCACCACGGCCGAAGAGAGCTATTTTGTCATCTGCGATGAGCGTGTGAACTCGCCCGACAGCATCTCCCAAGGCAAGGTCAAAATTCTGTTCGGCGTTGCACTGACGAAGCCGGGCGATTTTCACGCTTTACTTGTCACCCACCAGAGTAGCGGCAGTCAGGTGCGCGCGGTGACAGCCAACCGTCAGGCGACCTCGCAGCGGCGCCTGGAATGGGAGATTGAAACCTCGATTCTGCGCGGCATCATCAGCGGGCCTTGAGAGCGCAACAGGCACGTCGCCGAGCCAGCGCGCGGCGACTAACGCAGGGTGCCCAAATTTGTCGCCGCTTCGAAGTCGAGATAATCGACGTGCACGCCCTGGGCAACGGCGGGCGTCGTCACGGGCTTTGCCTCGCCGTAAATAACGACGAGGTCGGCGCCGCGCCACTTCAGGCGTATGGCACTGCCTTCGAAGACCGCAATTCTATCCGCCTCGTCGCGAAGTTTCGTGGCGGCGGCACCGATGAGTACCCAGCTCATGACGCGCGCCGCGCCGCCGCAATGCACTTCAACTATCGCCGCCTGTTGCCGGCCGTCGGGGGAGTCTGTTCTGCTCGTTAACTGGTGCTCACAGGCGGGGCCTTTCGCGCAGGCGGGGGTGAGCAGCATCGATGCAGCCAAGAAGGCGCATCGGACCTTGTGAGGTGACCTTATGGCGAGGCCTCGGGTGCGCTGGTCCAAAAGCCGTTCAGCCTGCGCGTAGTTTCCCGAAATCTTAAGCCCTGCCCGGCGCGATGTGCATCGTGATGACCGCACGCACGACTTCATTGCCATTTTTGTCAGTCACGCTGACCGGCACCGCGACATTGCCCGCGGCTGCCCATTCGCTTTTATCGAGCCGCGCGGTCGCGGCGACCTCGCTTTCCGCCTTGCGCAGATATTCGATCGTCATGCCACGCGGTATCCAGCGCGTTGTCGGTGGCGTCGTCACTTCAGTCACCATGCCCGCGGCGAGCTCGCACAGGTTGCCGAGCGCAAGGGCATGAATGCCGCCCAGGTGATTCTCGATGGCGCGCCGGCGCTGCATCGCAACCTTGCACAGGGTCGGGCGCAGCTCGACGAAGCGCGGCTTGATCGTGCGGAAGTAGGGTGCGCGGCGGCACACCATACGCGTGAAGAGCCAACGACCCCAGCTCGAGGCGTTGTATTTGCGCCAGGCTCTTAGGGTTGGACCGATCGATGTGGTTTCAGTCATGGTGAGCCAATCCATCTGCTGACGGGTGGCAACGGGGTAGGCTGCGATGATCGGGCTCCGGATCGTTCTTATCTCAGGTGCAATGTAAGCGCTTCGGCTTCGGCGCTCAAGCGCGCACTCAAGTCATCTTGCCGAATTGCGCGCTGGCGTATCATTCGCGCATGCGCACGGAGGCACTCGAAAACATCTGGCGCACTGTTGTTGCGATTCCGCGTGGCGAGATCGCAACCTACGGTGGCATCGCGCGGCGCGCGGGTTTGCCCGGGCGCGCGCGCATGGTCGGCCATGCACTGAAGGTCGCCCCGGCGACTCTGCAGCTGCCGTGGCATCGAGTGACGGGCGCGGGCGGGCGCATTGCCTTCCCGAAAGGATCGAAGCAGTACGCCGAGCAGCGGTGGCGCCTGCGCGCTGAGGGCCTCGAGGTCGTGCACGGCCGCGTGCTGCAAAGTGCCGCGCCTGATCTTGATGCACTCTTATGGAAGCCAAAATGAATTTGAGGTCGGCATGACGACTCGCTACGTTGTTTTCTCGCATGGACAGGAAAGCGGACCTTGGGGCCGTAAAATCTCGGCCCTGGCCGAGGTCGCGCGCAGCGAAGGCTATGAGACGGAGTCCGTGGACTACCGCGGCATTGATGCGCCGCGCGAGCGCATCACAAGGCTTGCCGACTTCTGCAAGGAATTGCAGGGCGACCTCGTGCTTGTGGGTTCGAGCCTGGGCGGCTACGTGGCGGTGGCGTCGGCGTCGCTGCTGCATGCACGCGGCGTATTTTTGATGGCGCCGGCGCTTTATCTCGAGGGCTTGCCGGAGCTGCGCGCCGGGGTGCTCGACTGCCCGGCTGCGATCGTGCACGGTTGGCGCGATGAGGTCGTGCCCTGTGAGCACAGCATACGTTTCGCGCAAGCCTATGGTGCGGCGCTGCACCTTCTGAACGGCGATCACAGGCTGCATAGTCAGATTCGCGTCATGCGCTATCTGTTCGAATACTTTCTGATCGCGCTCGATCTGCCGGCGACGGCGTTCGAATGAGCCGGACGCCCTGAGCAGGAGCGTGCCTTGCTCCTAGCACCTGACTTTCCGTGACCTGGCTCCTAAGGCGCCTGCTGGATCTGTGGGTGCGCTATCAGGTGCGTCCCGAGGATGTCGTCGAGCGCCTGCGCGAACGAACCAATCCCGTCTGCTACGTACTTGAAGGCAAGAGCTTCACCGACCTTGCCGTGCTGCAAAGCGCCTGCGTGCGCTTGAAGCTTGCGCGGCCGCGCAAGCGGCTTCTGCCCCAGGCGCACGAGCTGCGCTCGTTTTTTTATCTGAGCCGGCCGCGCGGTTTTTGGGACGAGCGCCGCGACCGCCGTCCGCCCGCGTATCTGGTGCGCATGATTGAGATACTCAAAGCTGACCCGGCGCTCGATATTGATCTCATTCCGGCGGCGGTGTTTTGGGGCCGCGCCCCGCAGAAGGAGGGCTCGTGGCTGCGGCTCCTGTTGGTGGAAGAGTGGGCCATCACGACCCGCCTGCGAAAATTCATGCAGGTCATCATCAATGGCCGCAACACTCTGGTGGAGATCCACGAGCCGGTGTCGTTGCGCAGTCTGTTGAGCGAAAGCGGCGGAATACCGGTGCAGGGGCGGCGCGTTACCCGCGCCTTGCGGGCGCTGTATGCACGGCAGAGAACCGCGCGCATCGGCCCGGATCTCTCGCACCGCCGCACGCTCGTGACGGGGATTTTGCGCACCCGCGCGGTGCGCGCGGCCGTGGCGCAGGAGCGGCACGACAAAAAGAGCACGCGCCGCGCGGCGATGCTGCAGGCGCAGAGATATGCGCAGGAGATTGCGGCCAACTATTCGCCTGCCTTCGTGCGCTTCCTCGAGCATCTGTTGACGCGGCTCTGGAACCGGCTCTACGACGGAGTGCAGTTTGCGCACGTGGAGACTCTGGAGCGCGT
>DATCBZ010000022.1:0-2212 GCA_036511555.1 Steroidobacteraceae bacterium | reverse complement strand
GGCCGCGTGCGCCGCGCGCGCAACCGCGCGCTCCCCGCCCACCGGATGGAAGAGCCGCGAAGCGGCTGTCGGGCAAATGAAGAAAGGCAGTTTTGCGGCCGCTCCCATGACGTTGGTAGTCGTGGAAATAGCTGAAATGTCGCGCAATACATCCCAGGTGAGCGTGTAGTCGGCAAAGCGTTCCACGTTGGCGCGCAGGGTATGTTCATCATCGGCGCCGCCGTCGATGTAATCGAACACCATGCGCGGCAGGCGTGCGCGCGCCAGCCTCCGCAGGTCGGCGATGTTAAATGCGCGGCTGAGCGACTTCGACATTGGCGAACAACGCGCGCAACAGATGCGGCGCAAACTCCCGTGCCACCGCTGCAACTGAACGCGGACCGCCCAGATCGCACAGCTGCGTCATTTGCAGCCCGGCATAGCCGCAGGGGTGGATGCGGCCGAAGGGCTCCAAATCCATATCGACGTTGAGCGCCATTCCATGATAACTCGCGCCGCGCCGGATCCGAATCCCCAGGCTTGCAAGCTTACGTTCGTCGACGTACACGCCCGGCGCGTCACGGCGGCACTGTGCCTGGATACCCACAGACGCCACGTAGTTGACGACGCTGTCCTCAAGCGCGCTGACGAGATCGCGCACACCCAGACGCGCGCGCTTCAGATCAATAAGCGGATAGACGACGAGTTGCCCCGGACCGTGATAAGTCACCTGGCCACCACGATCGATCTGCAGCACCGGGATGTCGCCGGGAGCAAGCAGATGAGCACGGTTCGCATTCATGCCGAGCGTAAAGATGGGCGGGTGCTCGAGAAACCAGATCTCATCGGCGCTGTGCGGGCCGCGCGCGCTGGTAAATTCCTGCATCGCGCGATAGGTGGACAGGTAGTCGGCGCACCCCAGATGCCGCAGCACCGGCTGCGGCGCGCACGATGAATGGGTAGCGCCCTCCTCCACGGTGCTGACAACCGCCGCGTTCATTTCAATCCCGCTAGAATCCGGTTGTTAAGGCCGGCGTTGTTGCGCAGCAGCGCCTGCTCGGCGCGGTAGCTTGAACGCACCAGCGGCCCTGCAACGCACTCGAGAAAACCGCACCCGAGCGCCCATTGCCGATAAGTATCAAATTCGGTGGGCGCAACAAAACGCTGCACGACGAGGTGATTGACCGTGGGACGCAAATACTGTCCAAGCGTGACAATGTCCACGCCCACCGCACGTAAATCACTCAGCGTCTCTTTAATTTCAGCATCACTCTCGCCCAGTCCCAGCATCAGGCTCGTCTTGGTCAAGACCCGCGGATTGTGCTCTTTTGCAAATTTCAATACGCCCAAAGTCTGCTCGTAGCCGGCGCGCGGATCACGCACCGGATGGGTGAGACGGCGCACAGTCTCAATGTTTTGCGCGAACACATCGAGCCCCGAATCGACGACCGCGCGCACATCCTCATGCACGCCTTTGAAGTCGGGCGTCAATGCCTCGACGGCGGTTTGCGCATTATCGGCTTTGATGGCGCGGATACAGGCAGCATAGTGGCCGGCACCACCGTCGGGCAGGTCGTCGCGATCGACGGATGTCAACACGACGTATTTCAACTGCATGAGTCGCACGCTGCGCGCGACATTTGCAGGCTCATCGCGATCGAGCCAGCCATTCGGATTGCCCGTGTCGACCGCGCAGAATCGACAGGCGCGTGTGCATACGGCGCCCATCAGCATGATGGTGCCGGTACCGGCGTTCCAGCATTCCCCGATATTCGGACACTTGGCCTCTTCGCACACCGTGGCAAGACGATGCTCGCGCACGATCGCTTTTACGGCATCAAACCCGGCTCCAGAGGGCGCGCGGGCGCGCAGCCAACTTGGCTTGCCGCCAAGGCCCGCGCGCTCAACACCAGCGCGCGCCTTGACGCCATCGCGGATGGCGGTAAAGCCCTGTGGGGTTAGATATTTCTCACCACTGCCGACCCGTTCCGCCTCGAGCACGACCGGGATGTTCTTGATCTCCGCCATGGCCACATTGTAGGCCAAACCGGCAAACCCCCTAAGTCCGCGCTACCGGCCGGTCGCCGCGCGCGCGCGGAGCCGTATATCGAGCGAATGGAGTCGCGCCGGTGACCCCACATCCCACCATTCCCCGCGATACAGCTCGCCGCGCACGCGGCCCGCGGCAATCGCGCGATTCAAGAGCGGGGCGAGCGGGAACTTACCCGCCGTG
>DATCBZ010000021.1:0-6131 GCA_036511555.1 Steroidobacteraceae bacterium | reverse complement strand
TTGCGATTCATTCGATGCAGGTCGCCGACAGCATCAACCGGGGAGATGCGGGGCGTCGATTTTCGATCGTCTCTTTGAGTGCACTCGTGGTCTTCGCCACGCTTTTCACTTTGGCAATCGCAAAGTCGCGCCGCGTCGAAGTGCACAAGCGCCTGATGCTGCTTGCGATGATCCCACTCATGCACGCTGCAATGGCACGCGTCTTCTTGACGCTGTTCGCGCCCCCGGGTGCATTCGGGCCGCCGCCCGTATTTGTCTCGGTCGCACCGGGCCTGGTTGTCGATCTCCTGATCGTAGTGGCAGTCATCCATGACTGGCGCAGGCGCGGCCGCGTGCATCCGGTATATTTAATTGGCGGCTTTGCCATTTTCGCAGTACAAGTGCTATGCGTGCCGGCCAGCGCAACTGCCACGTGGCTGTCGATTGCAAGGAGCGTGGAAGCATTGGCAGGATGAGTGAGCGGCGTGTGCTCATCGCGAGTCTCGTTGGCACGACGATCGAGTTCTTCGACTTCTACATCTATGCGACTGCCGCGGTGCTGGTATTCCTGCGTCTTTTCTTCGCATTGAATGACGCGGCCTCGGCGATGCTGCAGTCACTTGCAACATTTGAGATTGTCTTCCTGGCGCGGCCGATTGGATCGGCGCTATTCGGCCATTTTGGCGATCGGGTCGGTCGCAAGGCCACACTCGTCGCGGCGTTGATTGCGATGGGATTATCGACAGTGCTAATCGGGGTGCTCCCGACGTACGCCTCGGTCGGTATCGTCGCACCGGTCCTACTTGTTGGCTCGACGCGGCCGGGAGCGGGCACTGCATCGACGCCGATCACTTCAGGCGTGCACGCCGCATGATCGGCGCTGGTTTCCCGGTTCAACGGGCAGCGCTGCAGCGTTCGACGACGACCCGCGCGCGACTTGTACCCGCGGGCTCCCCAAAAGCCCATGGGTTGGGGTTTCAGCTAGGTCCGCTCGGACCCGAGCTGCCCATGATCCGCTCGGCGGGGCACAGCTTACGCTCCCAGGAAGCCTGAGGCTCCCATCTCATGAATTCTTGGATCGGGCGGCGTCATGCGTCGGTGGCACGTGGCCCCAAAACCCGCGAGTACGTGCTGGTGGCTCAAGATCTGCAGGATGAGGCCTCCCATTGCGCGATCCGGCGCATGAGACTGCGACTTTCTTGCCCGGGTGTGATCTATTTATTACCAGCGACTGCAATCCCGCGGCGCGTGGTACGAGAGGAGGAGGGTACATGACGGACGTGGATAGGATGCGGACGATATTTGCCGAACGCGCGACAGGCCACTCTTTACCGCAGGCGCTTTATGAGGATCCAGCAGCGCTCGAGTTCGATATCCGCGCAATCTTCAATCGCTATTGGTTGCAGGCGGGTCTTGAGATAGAGATTCCAAAGTCAGGCGACTACATCACGATGATAGTGGGCGTATCGCCGATTGTGATACTGCGCAACGACGAAGGCGGCGTCAGCGCATTCTTCAACAGCTGCCGTCATCGCGGCGCGCAGATCTGTACCGAGGAGCGCGGCCACGTGCATCGGCTTGTCTGCCCCTATCATCAATGGACTTATGATTTAAAAGGTCAGCTTTTGCGGGCGGGCCGCATGGGAGATGACTTCGATTCCAAGGCTTTCCGTTTGCGACCGGTGCGCGTGGAGTGTATGGCGGGCTTGATTTTCATTTGCCTCAGCGAGGACGCACCAGACTTTGCGCCGGTGCGCGCGGCGCTCGAGCCGTTGCTCGCGCCGCATGATCTGCGCAACGGCAAGATTGCCTACACTGCGACATTGATCGAACGCGCCAACTGGAAACTCGTCATGGAAAACGCGCGCGAGTGCTATCACTGCCGCACGCGCCATTTGCAGCTCATGCATTCGTTCCGCGACTTTACGACCCAGGACCTGTACAGCGCGCCGGAGCCTTGGATGCGAGATTTTTGGGCGCGCTGCGAAGCGCGCGGCCTGAAGAACGGTCCCATCCGCGGGCCGGAATTCGAGGCTGGCCGTTTTGCGCTCGCCGACGGCGTCGTATCAGTAACCGTGGACGGAAAACGCGCCGTTACGAAAACGCTGGGCGCAATGGCAGACGGCGATGTCGGCACGATGTGGTGGGCGTTGCAGCCGAACTGCTTCAACCATGCCGTTGGCGACTACGCGTTTCTGTTCCAGGCGTTACCGACCGGGCCGCAGGAGACCGTCGTCACCGCCAAATGGGTCGTGAACAAGGATGCCGTGGAAGGAGTCGACTACGATCTCGCCCGATTGACGGAGGTTTGGAATTCGACCAACAATGAGGACCGTTGGCTCGCTGAGAATAATCAGCGCGGTGTCAATTCGATTGCTTACGTTCCGGGCCCGTACTCGCCGATATCCGAAGGACGCGTATTGCGCTTTGTCGACTGGTACTGTGCAGCCTCCGAAGCATTCATCGCGAACGGCCGCTAGTTCCCGATGGCAGGCAAACGCGTAACGGCAGGAACGCACGTCAAAGCGGCCCGCGGCTCGCGTCGCCATGCCGGGAGCCTTCCGTGCTGAGAGCCTATCTTCGGCTTGCGCTATTCGCGGTCGGACTCCTCGCCGGAATTCAAGTGCCGGGATTCGCAGACCAGTACGCCAAACGCGTGAGCGCGCACTACATCGAGGTGACCAAGAACTTTGCGGGCTTGCAGCGTACCGCCGATCAGTACTTTGGCGGCAGCATCGATGCGCTGCTGGCGCACCATGAGAGCAGCACCGATTCGGTATTCAAAGATGAGGCCAAATCCATCCGCGCGATGTATGCGCGACTGCAGCGGCTGGCGCTCGAACTTGCTGCAATGGATCAGTCAATGTTAAACCGAATCTTGCATGTCGCCTTTCGGCCCGACAAGGAGATTCTCAACGAAACGCTGAGCGAGTATTCCTATACGGTGCCATTGAGCCCGGAGGCGATTTTGTGCGGTGTAACCACAGGGTTGCTGCTCGCACTTGTAATCGAGTTGATTTTGGTCGGCCTCGGACGCGTCGCTCAGACGCTGCTCGCCGGCGCGCGCTCCACGACTTCTGCCGCCGCAGCACAACGACGCTACTAACGAGCTTCGACTTCCGTGACCGTGTCTGAGTCCTGGAACGCGGCCGCATTCTGCCCTCCCGCTATTTTCCGTAGCGCGAACGACTAAACCCGCTGAATGCTCCGAGCCTAAATCACCGTAGTTGCGCTGCAGTACCTTCCGACGGTACATCCCGAGCTGGGCATGCGCGACCGTGGGTCTTGGCGTGCCCGCCACGACCACACACGCTGTCGGTGATCGCGGCGATTGCAACGAACAGCGTCTCCAACGTGACGCTCTGGGTCATCGGTCGATCCCGCCGCCGATACAATTCGTGCGCGACGGCCTTGTTGAAGGCTGCACGTGACGATGTACAGCCTCGCGGGGCCGGGAGCTATGGCGAGCGTGAACCTCGCGAGTAGAAACGTCGGCAACAGCGGGCAGGGAGGAAACAATCGCTCATCAGTGCGGTGTCCGCACTTGCGTATTTTATCGCGTAAAGTGCGGCCGCCGGACCGAATTGAATTGCGACCGGGGCGGCCCGCAGTGGACCGCTGCTGCTAAACTTCATCGTTGCTGAGTCATGCTGCGTTCTTAGGGCGCTTATAAGCACTCGCGGTGCCCGCCCGTTCGAACGCGAACTATTACAGTGCTCCTCTGCACATCGATTAGATAACGATGGAATCGGCTCGACTGCATGATCTTGAGATGCGCATCACTCATCTGGAGCGCGGCCTGCAGGAACTGAGCGACGTGCTCATTCGGCAGCAGAAGGAACTCGATCGCACCGTCGAGCGCAATCAAGTTCTTGCGCAGCGGTTGGCCGCGCTTCAGGAAAGCGATGACGGCACAAGCGTGCGCGAGGAGCGTCCGCCCCATTACTGAGGGCGCCGATTTTGGGTTCATGCTGCAGTGCAGCATCTGGGTCGTGGCTGCTCCAAGGATCCGCCGGGATCAGAAAACTCGGGCGCTGCTAAGATGGCGGGCCCCGGCGCGACGCTCCGCGTGCGCCCACGGTCATGAACTTCGGAGAACTAGAATGATTATCGATCGTGTTAAGAACATCCTATTGACCCCCAAGCAAGAGTGGCCGGTCATTGAATCGGAATTGACCACGCCCGGCGATTTGTACAAGGGGTACGTGATTCCGCTTGCCGCGTTGAGCGCCGTACTGTCGTTCATCCGGATGTCGCTGATCGGCACCAGCGCGCCATACATGGACAATATTCGGATACCAGTCACCAATGGACTTGAATACGCCGTCGTCACTTTCGTCTTTAGTTTGCTCGGACTGTACCTCGTTGCTCTCATCATCGATGGACTGGCACCCACATTTGGCGGTGTGCGCGACCGGCGGCAGGCCCTTAAGACAGCCGCGTATGCGTTTACCCCCGCGTGGCTCGCGGCGGTGTTCGGTTTATTGCCTGGCGGTCTATCGCATCTGCTCGGTTTTATTGCCGGCCTGTACGGGATATACCTCCTCTACCTCGGGCTTCCGATTGTGATGAAAGGGCCGCGCGAGAGAGCGGTCGGCTACACGGCGACCGTAGTGGTTTGCACGATCCTCGTCGGCTTGGTATTTGGAGCGCTTATGGCCACTGTCGGCGGCTTCAGCGGCATGACCGGACGCTATGGGCCGTACGGATCGATGCATGGACTGGGTGCGCAAACCGAAGAGGTCCGGCAGGCGCGAGCGGCCGCGATGGCCGGCAACATCATCGGCAACGTCCTTGGCACGGACGAGAAAGGCAAGGAGGGCCTATCCAAAGCGATGGCCCAAATGGCAGCGGCAGGACGGCAGATCGAGCAGCAACAGAAGGGCATCAATGGTGGTGCAGTTGACACTGCGAATGTCGGCGCGCAAGGCGCGTCGAACGCAAACGCCGCAGCTAATAGCGTTGCGGCGACCGCACAGCTTGCAAGCGCAGTCGGCGGTGCGCTGGGAGGGGATCACCGTGTCGACCCAGTAGATTTTCGCACGCTAAAGGGCATGCTGCCGGATTCGGTCGCGGGCATGCAGCGCACCGGGTCCGCCGGGGCCAATGAGCAGGCGCTGGGGGTCAAGACCTCAAACGCCACCGCCGATTATCAAGGCACCGGTGATGCGCGTCTGCACATCAAGATTTCGGACATCTCCGGCGTGTCGGGCCTTCTGGGTGTCGCGGGCGCTTTGGGTCAGAAGACCGACTCAGAAAGCGACGCCGGCTTTGAAAAAGACACAACCATAGGCGGTCGCGAGTTTCACGAGAAATTCCAAAACGCCGGTAAGCACGGCGAGCTCACGACAATAGTTTCCCAACGATTCGAAGTCGATGTGACCGGGGAGGGCGCCGACGTGAGTGCACTTGAGAAAGCCGCGGGAAGCATCGATTTTGCGCACCTCGAAAGCATGAAAAATCAGGGCGCTCAATCACGATAGGTAAGTACCGCGCCATGGCGGTGCGATTCGGACTGGGGTGCGTACGTCGTTGGCGCTAATCCGTTTAGCCCATCGCACACTGAAAATCCATGCGATCGGCCAGCCAGACGTCAATCGGGTTGTGCTGTGCGGCGTCTTGCTGCCGCCGCCGATACCAGGAGAGCCTCGCGTGGTGCGGCCGCATGATTAATGTTGGGATCGCGCGCCCCGTAAACCAGAGTCAGGCGGCCCTTTCGAGCGAGGACACGCAGCTTCGCAAGCTCGGAGGATTGCTCCTTCAGTTCCACGCGATAGCGTTTGCGAAACTCCCGAATACGCAGCGGGTCGTGTGCGAACCATTTGCGAAGCGCGGTGCTTGGCGCTGCCGCGGGCAGCCATACATCAAGCCGGGCCCGCTCTTTTGAGACGCCCCGTGTCCAAAGACGGTCCACGAGTACTCGGTAGCCATCCGCTGCGGTCGGCTTCTCAAAGTCGCACTTTATTTGTATGTCACGCACGACAAATAGTCTCTTGTCGTCGATTCCCGAATATAAGCTGCAGGTTGGTGGCCGCTTGCGACCGCGCGCCATTATGCCTTCATCCACGGGCACCGCCTCAGGTCGTCTGAGGCGGCGTGAACCACGAGATCCTACGCAATGCCGTCGCGCAAGTCTGGGTGGGCTTCGGCCC
>DATCBZ010000020.1:0-2345 GCA_036511555.1 Steroidobacteraceae bacterium | reverse complement strand
CCAGAATTTGCTCGCGACCGATGTGCCGCTCGGGCGGCTGCGCGGCAGCGTGCATCAGTTCGGGCCGTTGGCAACGCCGCTCATCGTCACCTATCACCCGGCCTACTTGCTGCGGTCGCCAGGTGAGAAGAGAAAGGCGTGGGATGATTTGAAGTTCGCGCGCGACTTTTTTAAACAGAACTTTTCATCGGCCGGCTAATGGCGAGCTCTCCCGAACAGTTCTCGGCGCTGCCCGAAGTTGCGATCCGCGCCATGTCCGAGGCGGACGTGGCCGCCGTCGTTGCAATTGAGCTTGCCTCATACCGTTTCCCCTGGAGCGAGGGCATCTTTCGCGACTGTCTGAAGGTGGGTTACGTGTGCCGGACTGCTGTCGTCTATGACGAGGTTTCCGGTTACGGCATCGTCACGACGGGAGCAGGCGAGGCGCATATTCTCAATCTTTGCATTCGCGAGGATTTGCGCTGCCGCGGAATGGGTGGGCTCCTGCTTGAAGATCTGCTGCAGTGCGCCGTGGCGGCAGCGGTAGACTATGCTTATCTTGAAGTGCGGCCGTCGAATACCGCTGCCATCCGGCTCTATAAAGGATTTCAGTTCGAGCACATCGGTGCGCGCCGCGGCTACTACCAAGCCCCGGATGGCCGTGAGGATGCGGCAGTGTTCAAGTTGGCATTAGAGTCCCGTCGCGCCGGGGGCCACTGACGAGCCGCGCAGCCTTGTGATTGCGCTATAATCCGTATCGATCAGCGCATCTCTCAGATGCGCTAAACCCCTGATTTACCAAATCGTTTGGACTGCCGCGTATGGGCGAGGCCGTCAATCGCCGTAATGCGCATGGCGTCAGGGCGAATTAGAAAGGCGGGCACGATTGTGCGCGCCCTCGAGGAATGATGCCGATGTCGAGCGATGCAATAGCTGAAAACATACGAAAAAGACGAACCTTCGCCATCATTTCCCATCCGGATGCCGGCAAAACCACGCTCACCGAAAAGTTGCTGCTGTTCGGAGGCGCCATTCAGATGGCAGGTACAGTCAAAGGGCGCAAGGCGGCGCGTCACGCGACCTCGGATTGGATGCGCCTTGAGCAGCAGCGCGGCATCTCGGTAACCTCGTCTGTCATGCAATTTCCGTACGGGGATTGCGTGGTGAATCTACTCGATACGCCCGGTCACGAGGACTTCTCCGAGGACACCTACCGCACACTGACCGCCGTCGACTCGGCCCTGATGGTCATCGACTGCGCCAAAGGCGTCGAGCAGCGCACCATCAAATTGATGGACGTGTGCCGCATGCGCGATACGCCGATCATCACTTTCATCAACAAGCTCGATCGCGATGGCCGTCCCCCGATTGAGCTCCTGGATGAAATTGAGAGGGTGCTGAAGATTGCGACGACGCCGATCACCTGGCCCATCGGCATGGGGCGCGATTTGAAGGGCGTCTATCATCTGCTCGAGGATCGCATCTACGCCTACGCCGCCGGCGAGCGCGGCCGTGTGGGTGAGAACCGCAGGATCGACGGTCTTGCCAGTCCGGAGGCGCGCGAGTTTCTGGATGACCGCGCCGAGGGATTCTTCGCCGAGATCGAGCTCGTCAAGGGCGCAACCCATGCCTGGGAGCTTGCGGCCTATCGGGCGGGACGTCAGACGCCGGTGTTCTTCGGCTCGGCCATCAATAATTTCGGTGTCGAGGAGCTGCTGGCGTCGTTTGTGGAATACGCGCCGGGGCCCTTGCCGCGTGCCACGACTGAACGCACGGTCGATCCTCTGGAGAGCGCGCTTACGGGTTTTGTCTTCAAGATCCAGGCGAACATGGACCCGGGTCACCGCGACCGCATTGCCTTCATGCGCCTGTGTTCGGGCCAGTACTCGCGTGGCATGCGCCTGCATCATGTGCGACTTGATAAGGAGGTGCGCATCGCCGATGCGCTCACTTTCATGGCCGCCGACCGCCAGCAGGCCGAGGAAGCCTACGCCGGCGACATCATCGGCCTGCACAATCACGGCACGATCAATATTGGCGACACGTTCAGCTGCGGCGAGCATTTGAATTTCACCGGCATTCCCAATTTTGCGCCGGAGCTCTTTCGGCGCGCCGTACTGAAGGATCCGCTACGCATGAAGGCCTTGGCAAAGGGGCTGGTGCAGCTGTGCGAGGAGGGCGCCACTCAGCTCTTCAAGCCGCTGCGTAATAACGATCTTATCTTGGGAGCCGTCGGCCCGTTGCAGTTTGAGGTCGTGGCGTTTCGGCTGCTCGATGAGTACGCGGTGCAATGCGTGTTCGACATGATCAATGTCCACACCGCTCGCTGGGTTGGCGGCGAGAACTCGAAGAAGCTCGAGGAGTTT
>DATCBZ010000019.1:0-2414 GCA_036511555.1 Steroidobacteraceae bacterium | reverse complement strand
CGCAGCTCGTGCGGGTTCGACAGCGGCCGCCACAGCCACTCACCGGTGCCGGTCTCGGCCATGAGGCCGTCGCTATCGTGGACTTCCGGACGGAAGTCGTCGAAATGCCGTCCCGAATGATCTTCACCGAACAGAAACATCGAGGTAAGCGGTGCAATACCGATCTTTTCTATGTCGGTGCGCGGATAGATTTCGGCAGTGACTTCAACCTGCGAAGTGGAACCGGGATGCACGTCAAACCGGTAGGCGCCGGTGACGCTCTCGCTGTCGAGCAGGGCGTAGATCGTAAGCGAACGCTGCTCGCTCGCCGGGCGCACCAGCCAGAAGTCCGTGAAGGAAGGAAATTCCTCGCCGCCGACGGTTGCGGTATTGACCGCAAGGCCGCGGGCGGACAAACCGTATCCCTGGCGTCGGCCGAGCACTTTGAAGTACGAGGCGCCCAGGAACACGACGAGCTCGTCCTTATACATCGACGTGTACAGGGGATAGTGCACGCGAAAGCCGGCAAAGCCGGTGCGCGCAGGCAGTTCCTTGGACGTAATCCCAGTCAGGTGACCAAAGGTGAAGAACGCGGGATTATAGATAATCGGCCGACTCGTCCCAGCCGCGTTTACTTCATTGATGTTGACCTGACGCTCGAACGTAAAACCACGGTGAAAAAACTGCACCTCAAATAGTGCCTGGTCGTGCCAGAGCGCGGCGGACGGTCGGAAGCGGATATCGCGAAAAGCGTCATACGTTAACTTCGCCAGGCGCGGCGGCAGCGGTGGAGTGCGATCGCGATACGGCTGGGCGGCGCGCTGCTGCGCGAGCCGCTGCAGGGTTGCAAAGGTAAAGGGCTCGCCTCGCGGCGGCGCGCCAGCCGGCGCGGCCTGCGCCAGGGCGCCGAATATGAGCACAGTGGCAATGAATGCCACGACCTGCAAACGTCGTAGGGGAAGCACCGCTGACTCCTCGAGCGAAGTCGGTGATATGGCTCCCCTGCCACCGTCTGCAAGTGCTATCTCTATTAACACTTTTCTGTCGCCAGCTTGCGACGGTGGAGCTCATACAACGACACGATCGTGAGCGCAGTGTGTCAGTGCGCCAGCATTGATGCCACTGAATAATTCGCTCCGGCGCCGAACCACCCGAACGACACGTGCGGCGCGCGTGCTGGTGCGCAGCGCAAAAAATATGTCCAACTTGCAAGCGCCGCTGTCGAGGGCGGCTTTGCTATTCGTCCGGGGTACCGGCGAGGTCGTGGCGCGCGATTCCGTGCCGATACATTTTGCGATAAACGGTGCGGCGGCTTAAATGCAGACGCACCGCCGTCGCACTGATGTTCCAGCGGCACGCCTCCAAGGTGCGGCGTAGTGCTGCGCATTCGGCGTTGGCTAGAACGTCACCAGCGTCGGCTTCGCGACTGCGCACGCTTGGCGTACCGTGCGCCGTGGTGTCCTCGGCCAGAACCAGGCGCGGTGTGTTCGCCATCGCAGGGGCGACGGACGCCATCGCGCCTGGGATGCTCACGCGGCGCACGGCCTCCGCGGGTGCCTGCACTGATGCGAACCAGCGACGCTGGCCAAAGCGCGGCAGCAGGCTATCCGGGCGAAAGCCATGACGCCATCCCAGTTGCATCAAGGCCTCCAGGGTGGTGTCGAGTACCGCCTCGATCCGCTGCCCGCACAACGCCTCGTGATTGCGATAGCCCAGGAGTTTCAAGGCGCCCCGGTTTGCGCCGCGGATGACGCCTGCCTCATCAAACGCCAGCACGCCCTCCCCCGGGGTGCTGACGAATTCGGCGCAGCGATGAAAACGCAGCACGGCGAATCTCCTGCACGCTTCAAGCAGCGCCCGGTTCTCAATGTTCTGCGCCGCAATATCAACCAGTGCGAGGGTATGGCTCTGGGCTCGGGCGGAAGCGCCGGAGATATCGAGCGTTGCCAGCAGTTTGCCCTGCATGTCAAATATCGGTGCCGCCGAGCAGGTCAACTGCGTGTTCTGCAGAAGAAAGTGATCGCGGCGATGAATGACGATCGGCCGTTGCGTCACGAGGCAGGTGCCCATGCCATTCGTGCCGAGTTCGCGCTCGCTCCAAATCACCCCTTCACGAAAGCCGCTGCGGCGGGCGGTGGCCGAGAAACCCGGGTCGCCCAGATAGCTTACGATCACCCCATCCCAGTCGGTCAGCATGATGCCGTACTGCGAGTGCAGCATGAGCCGGGCCAAGCCTGCCATCTCAATCTTTGCGATGGAAAGGAGTGATCCCAGCCGCTCCTTGCGCGCCTTGAGGTCCGAGCGCTCCACCGTCGTCGGCTTCTTGGGCTCGCCGGCGTCGAGCGCATAGGTCGTAAGGCACCGATTCCACGAACAGCGTACGGCCTCGTCGATCACGAGACCGTTCAAGGAGCCGCGCACGGCCGATTGCACCA
>DATCBZ010000018.1:0-9443 GCA_036511555.1 Steroidobacteraceae bacterium | reverse complement strand
TAATCCCCAAGGTGTCCTGTTTTCAGCCCAAGACCCCGCAACCGTGGGCAGGTTCTATTACGACAGCGGCCACATGGAAAACCACGCAAGCCAATTCACGCCGCTGGGCACGGTCATCGTCGGCTCGCTTGGAAAAACCATAGCGGCTCTCCTGAGCCCAAAAATCAGCATTGCGTTTGGCGAGCCACTGATCTCGGGCGGCGCCTTCCTCAGTTCGCAGGACTACGCAACCGTTTTGCAGCGCATCCTCGATGGCACGCTCGCCATGCGCAATGCACTCGGCATCAATCCGGTTTGCACCCACGGCGCCAACTGCAACGCCGCCTTCAGCCCAATCCCTGAACCGTGGCACTACTCGATCGGTCATTGGGTCGAGGACGATCCACTGACCAACGGCGACGGCGCGTTCAGCAGTCCTGGCGCATTCGGCTTTTATCCCTGGATTGATGCATCAAAAACGTTCTACGGCATCCTTGCGCGTGCCCAGTCGCCCGAAAACGGCGAACAACACGGTTATGCATCCGCGCAGTGCGGCCGGCTCATTCGGCACGCTTTTATGACTGGCGTGGAGCAAACCCAACCGATTCCGACAAACTAGGTGCGACGCGCCATCGCCGCCTCTTGGTGGTCAGTACGCTTAAGCGGTTGCGGGCAACGGACGATTCGCCAGGAGTGCCATTTCCAAAACTTATCTGCAGGCCGAACCGTTCCCGCGGGCAAATACGCAAGTTAGGTGCTCGAGCGTACTGTCAACTGCTCGGCGAAATAACCGTTGTGAGGCTTTTGACCGCGCCGTGCATGGCGGCGGCTATAGAACCATTCGGTCATCATTGTACATGCGTCGCGCGTAAACTTGCGCCAATGCGTCCCGCTCCGGATCTTTGGATTAAGTCCCTCATTGCACTCAAGAAGGAACCAATATGACGCCTTTCAAGACAATCGCCGCGAGTTCCCTGATCAGTTTCATTGCGATGTCAGCCTTCGCAGCCGATGCGCCGCCGCCGCCCGCAAATTCAGTTGCTGCGGCCTGCAAACAGGACATCCACGCGCTTTGCAAGGACATCCAGCCCGGCGAGGGACGCGTTAAGGAATGCATGAAGGCGCATCGGGATCAGTTGTCGCCCGGCTGCAAGAGTGCGATCAAGGAGAGCCGTCGCGAGAAGAGCGAACAGGCCCCTGGTGCCCCTGCGGCGAGTGCGCCCCCCGCAAATCCGCCGCCCGGCAGGTAAGCGCGTCGTAGACGTTGCTAAACACGGGTCGCTACCCCGGCACCCGCAACGTTGATGCACGCGCCTAGAGCGACCGGCTGGTCCCCAGCCAGCCGGTATGGTTTACCCCCACCCGCTTGGCCTTCACAGATGTTTCACTGGAAACATTGGCTTAGGATGGCCGCAGTACCGCGCGCCGGTGACTTGGCCTGCGCTTACAGTGCGGCGCAGTCGATTTTCGACCCACCAATCCGGCGTTAGTATTTAAGCCATGTACGAGCCATTCTTCGGGCTGACACGCGAACCCTTCTCGGTCGCCCCGGACCCGCATTTCATGTACATGAGCCCAAAGCATCGGGAGGCCATTGGGCACCTGATCTACGGGCTGCGGCGTGGCGCCGGCTTCGTCTTGCTAACCGGGGACATCGGCGCGGGTAAGACCACCGTCTGGCGCTCATTTCTCGAACGCTTACCCGCAAATTTCGACGTCGCGTATGTCGTCAACCCGAAACTGCATGTGGATGCATTGCTGACTCGGGTTTGCGAAGACCTGCGCATCGAGTTACCACAAGGATCAGTGGATCTGATCGATGCCATTCACGGCCACTTGCTGCTGGCTTTCGCGGGCGGTCGGCGCACATTGATCGTCGTGGACGAGGCCCAGGCACTCTCCGCGGACGTACTTGAGCAATTACGGCTCCTGACTAACCTTGATTCCACCGGTGGCAAGCTGCAAGTGCTACTGATCGGCCAGCCCGAGCTGCGCGCGATTCTGAATCAGCCGGCGCTCGAGCCGTTGGCGCAACGCGTCGTGGCACGCTTCCATCTCACTGCATTATCGGAGGGCGAGACGGCGCGTTACATCGCGCACCGGCTCACGGTGGCGGGTCTCGTGGGTCCCGTTCCGTTCGACGCTGAGGCACTGCACTTCGTGCACGAGCTCTGCGGCGGTGTGCCGCGCCGCATCAATGTACTATGCGACCGTGCAATGCTGACTGCGCAGTTGGCCGCAAGTTTGCGCATCGACCGCGGTATCGTTGAGCGCGCCGCGGACGACGTATTTGGACGCACACCCGTTGCGATGCAGCCCCCTCCAGCGGTGCACCAACCCTCGAGCCCCCGCTGGCGCGCCATGGCTGCCGCAGCCGTCTGTCTGCTCGCGGTCGGCGCACTGGTAGTGCCGGATGCCGTGACAAGAGTGATGTCCGTTGTTGCGGCTGTGGCAAGCACCCGCGACGGCAGTAACGCGCGTGAGTTGCCGATGCCCATCGCGCGCAACCCTGTGCCCGCAGCGCTTCCCGACGCGAATGTGCCTGCGGCGACTGCGGCGGCGCCGATTACGACGGAAGCCGCGCCCGCCGCGGCGCTGCCGCGCACTGCCGTTCAGCCGACATCGGCTGCGCCCGCCGCGACCGCCAGCATTGCAGAGCCGCCGGCACAAACGCCTCCGCTCGCAAAAGTTGCCTCTGTCGAGGCGCCCAAAATTGACCGGCCGTCGGTGCCAGCAGAGCCGCTGCGCAAATTTAGCAGCCTGGATGCCGTCTTCACCTCCGCGCCTGCCGACGAGGCAGAGGCATGGCGAGCTTTAGCGCAAATGTGGGGTGTGACGCTCGAGCCTGGCGAACCTTGCGCTGTGGCGGCTAAGCACGCACTGCGTTGCTATCTCAGCAAGGGCGGCCTTTCGCCCATCCGGCAATTGAGTCGCCCCGGAATCGTAAAGCTTTCCGACCAACACGGACGCACCGCCTACGCCCTTCTCGTCGGACTTGCCCCGGACGGCGCGACTTTCCGTAACAACGACACGGAGCAAACCGTGCCTTTGAGTGCGCTCGCACGTTGGCGCGGCGAGTTCGAAACCTTTTGGCGCCCACCGCCCGGATATCGCGACGCCGAACCGGTCAGCACCCGAGGCGCATTGGCGCCCTGGCTCGGCGAGCGACTCGCCATGATTGATGGCGGCTCGTCAGCTTCGATCGGCGCGGATGCGCTGCAGAAGCGGGTATTTGCCTTTCAGCTGTCGCAGGGCTTGAACCCCGACGGTGTGGCAGGCCCGTTGACGCTGATGCAGATCAACCGCTCAAGCGGCATCGATGAGCCGCGGCTGCAACTGACACGCTAAGCGGCGAGTGCCGCCTACGGCCGGTAAATAAGCAGGCGGTACTGAGTGCGCACGCGGCCTTGAGCTTGACATCCAAGCAACACGACGCTGCTGCGATAATCCGCGACGCGGGTACACATTAGCTCCCGGGGTGCGACGCACATCAGGGGAACCACGACCACACCGTGACCAAGAAGAAGCGTTCGATCGACAGCGTGAACGCCTGCCACACCGGCAACGACACCGAGCCCAGCTTGGCCTGACCACTCATGCCCGTCTTCAGCCGTCCGTCGGCGTTGTCGTACAACGCGATCACGTTCACCCACGTGCTCTGTGACTTGTTGTCCGTGACATTTGGATCAATCTGAATGACCTTGCCTTTGAACTCGTCGAAGAAGTACGAGGTCGTGCGCGCGCGTGCCACCATGCCGACTTTGACGAACTGCAGGTCCGATTCCTGGATCTGGATCTGTGCGGTCACGACACCGGTGTACTCGACCGACGCGAATGGTTTACCCGGCTCGAGATAGCCGTTGATACGGTCCTTCAGGTGCAGCGTCAGAATGTTGCCATCAAACGGCATGCGGATGAAGGTGCGATCCAGTTTCGCCTGGACGCCGTCGCGATCCGCCTGAATGGCCTGAAGCTTGGCCTCCTCGCCAGCGATACGCTCGGCGGTCGGACCGGTTTTGACCAGGGCCAAATTGGCTTCCTTCTCGGCCACCTGCTGCACATCGACAGCGTGCTCCTTCTGGTTGGAGTCGAGTTCCTCGAACGTAACGGCGCCTGCTTTCCACAGTGGCAGCAGGCGCTTCACCTTCTCGCGACTGAACGGCTCGTGCGTGCGCGCAACGGCCAGCTGTTCTTCGGCGAGTTTGACGTCTTCGGGCTTGGGCAGCGTCTTAAGATTCGCGATGACATTTTTCTGTTCTTCGATCTGTGCCGTCAGCACGTTGTATTGGGAGGTGTAGTTGTCGTGCGCGAGGCGCGCAAGCACGGTGCCCTTTTTGACGAACTCGCCGCCGTCGAAGTACACCTCAGCAATGACGCCGGGCGTGTCGGTGGTGAGGTCCTCCTTGACCATCGGGAAAATGGTGAACTGCCCGGTAGGTTCATACGGATACGGCAGGAACAGCACGATGACGAGCGCCACCAGCAGTGCGCGCTTCCAATAGGTCGGACGGCTCGTAACGACCTCGCCCTCCTCGGCATCCTTGGTTGGCAACGCGCGGCTGCGCCAGCGGTCGAACTGCAATTTGCGCTCGAAATCCTCGCCGAATTTCTTAAGCCCCGTGTAGTTGAGCCAAATCATCCAGCCGAGGAACACGCAAGTGATGATGATGGCGGTACCGTGCAGGTGCACATCACCAATCAAGTACTTCGAGAGCATGCTCGCGATGATGGCCGTCACGACGATGATCCACGTCAGTGACAAAAGGCCGTAGACGGCCAGCAGCCTTCTGTCGTATGCCTGGTAGACGTTGCCGCGCAGGCGATTGACGATGGCAAGATAAGCCTTGCCGCGTAGGTGCGGCTCATCGAGGTAGGCCGCCAGAATGTAGTAGGCATGCGCCTTCAACAGCGGGTTGCCGGCCTCGAGCGTGAGTCCAATGATGCAGGTGAACGTCGTCAGCAGACCGATCTGTGCCAGATCGGTGTGCGTATCGCGCTCGTTGAACCACAGCAGCACACCAAAGCTCAACAGCACGGCGCGCATGAACAGCGGCGCCGAGTGCAGCCACATCATCTGCGAACGCGTCAGGAGGTGCGCGCCGTTCATCTTCAGACACCAGCGTGGCATGAAGCCGAAGGTTGGATAAAAACCGACCTTCTCGACCGATACCTTGTAGTTAGTGGCGACTACCGCGGCCGACATCGACCCCAAGAAGTGCACCGTCAACCAGGCGAAGATCAACTGCTCCACCAAGTTGACGTTCGCCTGCAGCGTGGTCAGATCGTCGTAGAACAGATCAAAATGTTTGTACAGCGCGACATACACCGCCGCAAACACCATCAAAGGCACGACATAGATGATCCGCCACAAAGGCTTCAGCAGCGGCGAAAGCCAGCGCAGAATAGGTCGCGGATCGAAAATATGAAATTTTACTTTGGGATCGGGCCATTCGAGTCCCAGTGGCGGCTCGGTACCCTCCGCCGCCTCAGGTTTCTTGCCGTTGGCGGACGGGGTTGCCGCTGCCGCAGGGGTCGGCTCCGGCGCGGCGTGCGATACGGCGGCCCGGTCGCTGAAGGGCTTCGCAGTTGCTTTGCCCTCTTCGTCAACGTTGTAGGTGACCTTCGTGAAGCGCGCGAGCAGCGGATGCTGCGCGGCGGTCTCATCGAGGAGCTTGGCATCAGCAAGCGAACCCAAGAATTGATCGATCTCCTTCTTAGTCAGATCGCGGTCGAAGCGGTCCTTGAACACCGTCTGCAGCTTCTCGATCGACTCGCACCCTGGCAGCACCTCGAGAATAAAGAATTGCCAGGCATCGAAGTCGTAGGTCTTGCCATGCAGCTTGTCGCGCACCACATAGCTTTGCTCGGCACCCTTGACGATACGGAAAGCCTCGAAGCGTCGATTCAGGAATGCAGGTAGGACTATCTTTTTTGAGTCCTCGGTCATTTTGTAGTCTCTTCTTTAGTAGTTGTCTCAGCCTGCACGCTCGTTGGCACGGACGCTGGCGCCGCGCGCGCGACGTTTTTCGCTGTGCTTGGCTTATCCTGCTCAACCATCCAGCCGCCGCCCATTGCCTTATAGACTGAAATCAGAGCGATGAATTCATCGCCGATGCCTTGGGTCTCTTGACTCTGCGCCGCATATACTTGGCGATCCGACTCAAACACGTCGAGCAAGGTCGACTCGCCGCCCTCGTAACGCATCTGTGTCAGCTGATCGACTTCGCGCAGCGCGGTCACACGCCGATTAAGCGCGGCGAGCCGCGTCTTCGAATCGACGTCCGCGATCAGAGCGTCATTGACCTCTTGCAGCGCGACTCGCACACTTTGCAGGTAGCGCTCGACGTTTTCCTTGGCCTCGGCGCGCGCCTTGCGCACATCGCCTTGAACTTTTCCGAAACTCAGCAGCGGCCCTAGAACCTGAAGGTCATACAGGCCCCCACCAGCGTCGCGCGCCAAGATATAGCGCAGCATATCGCTTGCTACACCATACATGCCGGTCAACGGCACACTCGGAAAATAGCCGCTCTTGGCGACGCCGATGCGCGCGTTGGCGGCGACCAAATTCTGCTCAGCGACGAGAACGTCCGGGCGGCGGCTCAGAACGTCCGATGGCACCCCTTCGGGCACCGGCGCCAGCACCAGCTGGTCGAGGTGACCGCGTTTGATAGCGCCCGGATTTCTGCCCACGAGCGTCGATAAGCCATCCTCCAAAGAGGAGATGCTGCGCTCGAGTTGCGGAATCGCAGCTTCCTGGTTCGCAACTTCAGCGCGCACCTGCCCGACCGTCAGCAACGTCGCCGAACCGCCATGATACTTTTCGTCGGTCAAGGCGAGTGCTTTTTTGAGGCTGGCGAGCGTCTGTTGCGCAATCGCCAAATCGCGGTCGAGCTCGAGCAATTGAATGTAGTTGTTCGCAACCGTCGTGACCTCAGTCAGCATGACCGTGTGGCGCGCCTCTTTGGTCGACAGAAGCTCCGCGCGCGCAGCCTCGTTGGCGCGCCGCACCTTGCCCCACAGGTCAAATTCGAAATCGATTGTCGGACCGATCTTCATGACGTTGTAGGTTGCCGGCTGCCCCGCCCGACCCAATTCCTCCGGAACCTCAAGACTGCGGAAATTGCGCATGAATCCGGCTTCAATGCCGAACTGCGGGTACTTATGCGAGTTACTGACTTCCAACTTGCCGTCGAACTGCTCAATGCGTGCCGCGGCAATAAGAATGTCGGAGTTTGCAATCAGTGCCTCGTCGATGAGCCCGTTGAGGTCGGCATCGCCGAATTGTTGCCACCAGGCGGTGTTGGTGACATCGACCGCTTCGGCCGCATCGATGCGCCAGGTCGTTGGCAGCGGCGCCACCGGGCGCTTGTAGTTAGGGCCCACCGGAGGGGTGATGCAGCCGGCAAGCGCCGCCGCGGTGATCAAGCCCAAAACCGCTGCGCGCAAGCGCGATTTGGCGCATCGCGCGCCCTTGCTTCGCAAGGCGGCTACAGTTAATCCGGCGTGCAGCAAAGGACGGCTCATTTGCTTTCTGACGCGCGCGACAGCATTTCGAAGGCATAGTCTTCAACTTCGCGCGTTCGGACCAGGCGGTTTTTCAATTCAGCAAGAATGCCTTCGAACCACATCACGTGGTACTCAAGACGCCGGCGCTCCTCGACGATGTCCTCGAGCGGCGCGTTTGCCGGCGGCCGCCCTTTGTCATCGAACAGAATCTTGATGCCCTCGGCAAGGTTTCTGTTCGGACTGATGTGCTCGACTTGGCGTTCAAGCGAGCGGCGCGCCTTCTGCGCCGTGAAGACATTGATCATCGCCTGGCGCAGCGCCTCTTGGCGCTGCGATAGCAAGGCTGGATCCGGCCGTTGGGTATCGGGGTTGACGGGCACGGGCGACAAGCGCTTGCCGCGCACGATCTTCGGAGGAGCTGCGTCGTCACTCATCGCGTCCCTCCTTATGATTAGTGAAGGTGTTATTCATAGCCAAAGTTCTTGGCAAGCTCGATCACTTCAGGATACAAACCGTTGCCATCGTCGCGCCAGGGCACCGGCGCGGTCAGCGACGGGATCTTAGGCTTGTGCGGCCGAAAGGTCGGACCGGCGAGGAAATTAGGATCGTTGCCGAAGAGCGCATTGATGGGGCCGAAGCAGGCGAACGGTGAGCGCTCCGGATGCATCATGTCATCTATCGCGTCCGGATCGCTGCGCAGTCCCGCCCAGCGCGCAATGTCCGCCAGATGTGTCTGCGGATCAGCCATGATGTCCTCGCCGCGCATCCGGATTTGCTGTTCCTCCGGTACCGACTCCAGGAACTCCAAAATGTTGAGATTCAGATCGTGCCAGGCGATCTGCGGCTCCATGACGCAGACGTCCTCGCGAAATTCGATGGCTTCGACCTTGATCGCAAACGCGCCTTCGTTGATCGCCATCAATGACTTGCACTGCGCTACCGGATGACGCACGAGGTGCAAAAAGCGGGCGTCGGGGAATGCCTCGTACATCCAGCGCATGCGGTTGATCGACATCGTATACGAGGGACTCTTCTCCACGGCCACGAGCGGATGGATCTTCGCAACGATCTCCTGGAATACCCGCCCGGTGGTCCAGTGTTCGCGCGCGCCCGACCAGGCGCGCGCCATGTTTATCGTCGAGGTCGTCTGCTCACCACAATAAATCTCGGCGAGCGCGCGCATCAGGCCATGACGGGCCATGGCGCCGTTCTCTGAAATCGGCCCTTCAGATCCGCGCCACAGCTCGACCAGCATTTCCACGTTAAACAGGCACAACTCGGGCAACCCGAAGGCTTCGGGATGCTGACCGAGCATCGCATTCACCAACGAGGTGTACGAGCGCGGTGGTGCGAGCAGGAATAATGGGGCTGCCATACAAGATCCGTCCTATTGACCTTCAGGTCAGACGGCCCTCCACAAACGGCACCTCAAAACACTTCTCGTGCATGATCGGTCCGTGGCCGAAGTAGCCTTCCTCGCCGAAGAGTTCGCCATGATCGGCGGTAACGATGAAGTGTGTATTCGGGGGCGTCATCGCCATCAACCGGCCGATGTGCCCGTCGACGTACTCCACGCACTTCACCTGCTGCTGCTGCAGCATTCGCATCTGGCCCTCTTCGAAGCCATGTGACGCAGGCGTCGGCATGTCATTGTCCATCCCCTTCAATACGCCGTGCAAGCCGGAGATGTGCGGCAGGTTTTCACCCGAGAGCATGTACGGGTAATGCGTCTCGCCAAGATTCAAGAAGTAGTAGTGCGGCTCATCGGGGAACTCCATCTCGTCGACCATCCCCGCGAAGTCGTTGTGATGTCGCATCAACTTGTAGTCATCGAAGTCACGGCTGATGAGCGTGCTCTTGTTGAGCACGGGCATCGACACCTTGGCTACCGTGCGATAACCGATGTTGCGCAGCACCTTGGGCAAGGACAGATCCGGCAGGAATTCCTTGAACGCGAT
>DATCBZ010000017.1:0-8863 GCA_036511555.1 Steroidobacteraceae bacterium | reverse complement strand
CTCCAAAGCCGCCTTGACGAAGCCCGTAACCTCTTGAGGGGTCATGTGAGTAACCATCACGGCGTCCTGACTGCTCTCTGTGAGACGTATACAACCGGCCCAAGATACAAGATCAGCCTGGGTCCAACCGGTGTGGCATGTTTACCCAGGCCGCGGCGCGCCAGAAGCAACCATGGTCTTTCGCCTGTGCGACGCTAATAACGCGAACATGACGCGTCATAACAAATGCTCGAGGCATCTATCGATCCGATTACAACGAACTGAGGTGTCCACAAAGGTGTCCACAAAACGACACCCTGAACGCGCTTGGCGAAGTAAGTCGTTGATTAGATTGGGGTCTATCGCGAGATGCAGCACCCGGCTCTCTGCTCCCAAAGCAGATGCGCTACCAGACTGCGCCATGCCCCGTGCCGGACCACCCCTGACCGAGTGGCGCGGCATCGTAACAGGTTCGTAACGCCTCGCAACTTGAAGATCGGATGTGCTCGAAACCTGTTATTTTTTATCGAGTTACGAAGACGCACACTGGCGCCGGTCACCGGCCGGGGACACCGCTTCCCCGCACACATGGCGTCTTTTTTGCTTGGCGCACACGCTGCCTGCGGAACCTCTCAGACCCAAGTGCGAGCCATTAGAGTTGAGCCGCAGCAAATGTATCGCAGCCATCAATCGTTCCGGATTCTACGCCGCGCTTGAACCAGGAAACCCTTTGGGCGCTCGTGCCGTGGGTAAAGGATTCCGGAACCACTGTCCCGCGCGAGCGTCGCTGCAACGTGTCATCGCCGATTTGCGACGCCGCGTTGAGGGCCGACTCGATATCGCCGGACTCAAGGCGCCAACCCTGCTCTCGCTGCGAGCGCGTTGCCCACACTCCTGCGAAGCAGTCGGCCTGCAGTTCGAGCCGCACGCTAAGCGCGTTCGATTGCGCATCGCCGCCGCGCTGTCGCTGCGCATCCACCTTTCCGAGAACGCCCAAAAGATTCTGTACGTGGTGTCCAACCTCGTGCGCGATCACGTAGGCATGCGCAAACTGCCCCGGCGCACCGAGTTGCTGAGTCATGAGGTCAAAAAACCCAAGGTCCAAATAGACAATACGGTCATTTGGGCAATAGAAGGGCCCGGCCGCCGCTTCTCCTTCGCCGCAAGCAGTGGGGTAACTATCACGGAATAAGCGCAGCTTCGGATCCTCATAACTGCGGCCGATTTCCTGAAAAGCGGTGGTCCACACGGTTTCGGTGCTGCGCAGCACCTGCGATACGAATTTTGCCTGCGCATCATCCGCGACCGGCGCCCGCATCGGTTGCGCAGGCGACGTCTGCACACTCGAGGACGCACCGCCGCTCAGCAGACTCAATATCTGCAGCGGGCTTACCCCAAAGATCCAGCCACCGATCAGCGCAATTGCAATGGTGCCAAGGCCAACGCCGTGTATGGGCCTAAAGCCCCCGCCGCTCGAGCCGCGCACGTCTTCGACGTTTTGGCTCTCTTCCTGATCGTCCATTAACATGGGTCAACCTCGCCCGTACTGGCCAACAGCCATTGGCGCGTTCCGTGTCAAATAGGCGCACAAATCCATTGAAAAACCCGCAGCGTCAGGCTTTGCGAGAACCGGTGAGAAGATGGTAGATAACGAGAAAGACGATCGCCCCCAACACCGCGACGAGAAGACTGTAAATATTAAAACCCGTGACACCTGGCATTCCAAATGTGTTGAAGAGCCAGCCGCCCACCACTGCACCGACCACTCCCAACACGATGTCCAAGAACAATCCTTCGCCTGATTTGTTCACAATTTTACTGGCAATGAAGCCCGCAATCAGCCCCAGCACGATCCACGCGATAAATGACATATAAATTTCCTTGTTGTAGTAATTCTCGGCCGTTAAGGCTCTTCGTCTACCGGCAGTCTACACGATTCGCGTAAGCACCCTCGCCGCGCGGCCGGCGCTGTCGTTATTCACCCGCACGCCGATGTCTACCGGCGTGCGGAGGAAATCGCCGCTTGCGTTTAACAGTACCTGTCCGGGTACAGCGTAAGAGCTCGACTGAAGCGTGATCGAGCAGCCGATGCCAACATGACATCCCTCGTTGGCGCCAATAATGAGCGCCCTCGACCAGGAAAGGTTTCGTTCGAGCGTGCGACCGAAAGACACGCTAACAACGCTTGGGGAATTTGGCCGCCCAGGCAACTAAAGCTGTTGCAATGTCGGTGCGGACCTGCAGGTCATCCCGTCCACTTTTTACCCGCACATGAAAAGCGTGGTCTGCATCATCGAGAAGTTTCAAAGTGGCGCGCCGACCGAGCCGTTTGACGAGCGCGCGCAGCAATTCCAAATCGGCGAGCGCATCGCGCGTGCCTTGCACAAATAGCAGTGGCATCTTCACGTTCTGCGAGTGATCGGCCCGGACCGCGCCGGGTTTGTGGGCCGGATGCAGTGGAAAACCCAAGAACGCAAGGCCGCTTACGCCTGGAAGAGGCTCGCTCGCCTGGGCGCGCGATGTCATCCGCGCTCCAAACGATTTGCCACCGGCGATGAGCGTGAGTTTCGGGACAAGACGCGCCGCAAGAGCCACGGCTGCACGCACCGCTGCATGGCACGCCGGAGGCGGATCCGGGCGTCTTGCGCCCCGCTCCATGTAAGGAAATTGATAGCGCAGGGTCGCGATGCCGAGCGCAGCAAGTTCCTCCGCAATGGCCGCCATGAACGGGTGGCGCATCCCCGCACCTGCGCCATGCGCGAAGACAAAGCAGGCGTGAGAACGCACGGGACGTAGCAGCAATGCCGACACAGTCGAGTCGCCGACTGCAATGGTCAGAGACTTGGATGGGATCTTCGTCACGGTACCAGAGTCGGCTTAACTTACTTGCGCCGCCATTTTGTGCCGCCGCCCGGCGCGTCCTCGAGTGACACACCCGCGCCAAGCAGTTCGTCGCGGATTCGATCCGCCGCGCTGAAATCCTTGCGCCGGCGCGCCTCGATCCGTCCAGCAATGAGTTCATCGATCCTGGCGTCGGTGAGCGCGGCGTTGCTGGCAAGCGCCTGCTGTGGATTTGGCTTCTTGAGCCACTCTTCGGCGTCAAGTTGCAGTAGCCCAAGTACGTTGCCGAGCGTGCGCAGCTCCACCGCCAGCGCTGGTGCCACGTCGGCCCTACCCGCCGCATGCGCGATGTTGAGTTCGCGAGCCACGTTCTTGAGCACAGCAAGTGCTTCCGGAGTATTGAAGTCATCATCCATCGCCTGCCGGAATCGGTTCGAGTGCTCGCTTTGCGTAAAATCGCCCACCGTCGGCTGCCCGCGCAGAGCGTTATAGATCCCGGTGAGCGCAGCATCCGCCTGCTCGAGCTGGTCCAACGAGTAATTGAGCGGACCGCGATAGTGGCTCGAGACAAAGAAGTAGCGAATCACCTCGGCATCGCGCACCATTTTCAAGGCTTCACGAATGGTGAAGAAGTTGCCGAGCGACTTCGACATTTTCTCATCGTCGATCGTGACGAAGCCGTTGTGCATCCACAGCTGCGCGAAGCTATCGCCGCTCGCGGCACAGCTTTGCGCAATTTCATTCTCGTGGTGCGGAAATTTCAGGTCGAGTCCGCCGCCATGGATGTCAAAGCGCGTACCGAGAAACAGTTCCGCCATGACCGAACACTCAATGTGCCAGCCAGGCCGGCCGGGTCCCCATGGCGACGGCCACGCAGGCTCGCCCGGCTTTGAATGCTTCCACAGCACGAAATCGAGCGGGTCGCGTTTGGCCTCATCGATTTCGACGCGTGCCCCCGCGCGCAGATCCTCCAGGCGCCGCCCCGATAGACGCCCGTAGGGCCCGAACTGCGCAACCGCATACATCACATCCGCGTTGTCGGCGATGTAGGCGTAGCCCTTGGTGATGAGCGTCTGCGCAAGCTCAATCATCTGCTGCACATAGTCGGTTGCGCGCGGCTCGTGATCGGGGCGAAGAATGCCTAGCGCGTCATAATCGCGATGCATTTCAGCGATGTAGTGCGCCGTCAATTCACCGATCGACTGCTGCGCTGCGGCGGCGCGACGGATAATTTTGTCGTCGATGTCGGTAATGTTGCGCACGAAATTAATTTCGTAGCCGCGATACATGAGATACCGGCGCATCACGTCAAACGCGATTTTGGAGCGGGCATGACCCATGTGGGCGAGGTCGTAGACCGTATCGCCACAAACATAGATGCCGACATGCCCCGGCGTCAGCGGCGTCAGGTCCTGCTTCTCACCCGTCAGGGAGTTGTGAATGCGAATCATGGCGAGTTCGCAAAGCGCTCGAGTCGCGCGCGCGCCGCACCCGCGGGCATCGCGGCAAGGAGCGGCGCAAGCTCCGGCCCGTGCTGCTGTCCCGTCAACGCAAGACGCAGCGGCTTGTAGAGCGCCGCGCCCGTTTTTCCGGTGGCGGCGCGCACCGCCGCGAGGATCGCCGCAAGGTCCGCGCGCTCGCCGGTCGCCTGCGCTGCAGCGTGGAAGTAACTTGCTCCCGCACTGCGCACGATTTCCGCCTCGGCAGGAGCGAGTAGCGGCGGCGCACCGTAAATGATGTTCTTCCAGAGGAGCGCATCTTCGGGCAGCACAATATTGCCGCGCACCGCTTCAATGAAAGCGCCGACCGCGCCGCCATCCAAACTCGCCAGCAGCACAGCGCCGAGCCATGCATGAACTTCGGCCGCGCTCATGCGCTGCACCGCCTCCTTCTGCCAGACGCGCAGCTGCTGCTCGTCGTAGCGCGCCGGCGCGCGCCCGAGGTGCGATGGATCAAAGGCTTGGGCCATCTGCGCAAGCGTGAGAAAACCGTGCTCGGCCGATGCGTGCCCGAGCCTGAACAGATGATTGGTGACGGCGGCAGCGGTAAATCCGCGCGCGCGAAATTCGCGCACACTACTTGCCCCGTGGCGTTTGGAAAGCGGCGCCCCATCGGCCCCGACGAGCAGCGCGACGTGACCATAAAGCGGCGGCTTAAGACCGAGCGCCGCAAGGATCATGAGCTGCCGCGGGGTATTGGTAAGATGGTCCTCGCCGCGCAGCACCCGGGTCACTCTCATGCGCGCGTCATCCACGGCATTGCAGAAAAAGAACGCGGCCGAACCATCCGCACGCCGCACGACGAAGTCGCCGATATCGTCGCTTAAAAAGCTCTGCGCGCCGTGCACGAAGTCCATGAAGTCGATGCGCTCGCCCGGCGGTACCCGAAAACGCAAGGTAGGGGCGAGGCCACCGCCGCTCCTTTCTGCACGCTCAAGCGGGGTGAGCTCACGGCACGTGCCGGCGTAGCGCGGCGGCTTGCCCGCCGCGAGCTGCGTGCGCCGCGACAACTCAAGCTCGAGCGCCGAGCAGTAGCACGGGTAAACCGCATGGTTTCTTTCAAGCGCCGCGAAGTCCGCCGCGTATATGGAGGCACGTTCGGACTGGCGATACGGGCCGCGCGTGTCCTCACGGTCCGGGCCGGCATCCCAGTGGAGTCCGAGCCAGTGCAGATCGGCGATCAGGCCCTGGGTATGAGCTTCCTGGCTGCGCTGTGCGTCGGTATCTTCAATGCGCAGGAGAAAGCGGCCGCCGGCGCGGCGCGCGAGTAGCTCGTTAAAAAGTGCCGTGCGGGCGTTACCCAGATGCAAGTCGCCAGTTGGACTTGGCGCAAAGCGGGTGACAGTGTCCGTGTCAGTCATACGATTAAGATGCACTGCATGGGGCCCATGGTAAGGGATGCAATCGGCCCCCAACAGCTAGTCGCGGATTACGGCGCGCCTTGTTATAGAATTCGTCGATGAAATACAACCCTTGGCGCGCGGTCGCGGCCGTTTTAATGCTCGTCATCATCGCGCCGGCGCTGGCCGCGGCGAGCGCGCCACGCGTGCGGGTGACGACCAACATGGGGCAGTTCATCATCGAGCTGTATCCCGAGCGCGCGCCGCTCACGGTTGCAAACTTCCTGCGCTATGTGCGTGAGGGCCACTACACGGATACGCTCATCCATCGTGTGGTCGGCAATTTTGTCATTCAAGGCGGCGGCCATGCAGCGAGTGACATGCAGTTGCGACCCAATCACGAAGCCGTCGTCAATGAATCCGGCAACGGACTGCAGAATAAACGCGGCACGGTGGGGCTCGCGCGCGGCGAGGCGCCGCATTCGGGTAACTCACAGTTCTACGTCAATATCTCCGACAATCCGGATCTTGACCCGGTCGCAACCCGCTGGGGTTACGCCGTATTCGGCAAAGTTGTTGACGGCATGGATGTCATCGACCGCATCGGTGCGGTTGCGACCGGCAGCGTAGGCGCATTCAAGACCGATGCGCCGCTGAAGCCGATCATCATCCAGAAGATCGAAGAGGTGGAGGCGACGGCTCCGGCACCGACTGCAACTCCGGCACCGGCACAGGGGCCTACTCCCAGCGCGCCCGCGACCCCGAGCCCGCCGCCCCACTAGCGCCATGGCGCGGCTTTTCGTCTCGGATGTGCACCTCGACGAGAGTGCTGCGCAGGCGATCGAGCAGTTTCTCGAGTTCTTGAAGGTACACGCAGCCTCTGCCGAGGCGCTTTATATCCTGGGCGACCTGTTCGAAAGCTGGGTCGGTGACGACGACGTCGATCCGGCGAAGGAGCGCGTGAGCGCCGCACTGCGCGAGCTGACGCTCCAGCGCGTCGCGACATTCGTCATTCATGGCAACCGGGATTTTCTGCTCGGCAGCGATTTCTGCGCGCGCACCGGCTGCGAACTTCTTCCCGATCCCGTCATCGTCGAACTCGATGGCGAACGCGTACTCCTCACGCACGGGGATGCGCTCTGCACTGACGATCACGCTTATCAGGAGCTGCGCAGCACAGTGCGTTCACGCGATTGGCAGCGACGTTTTCTCGCGCTGCCGCTCATCGCGCGTGCGGGCCTTGCGCAACAGGCGCGGGCCGGTAGCCAGGCGCACATCGCGCGCGTGCCGCCGACGATCATGGACGTTAACCCGAACGCGGTAGCGACGGCGTTTCGTACGCTCGACGTGCAACGCATGATTCACGGACACACGCATCGGCCCGACGTCCACAACAGCGTGATTGACGAACGGGATTCTCAAAGAATTGTGCTAGGCGCCTGGTACGAGCAGGGCAGCTACCTGTGGTACGAACACGGTCGCTACGAGCTGCGAGAGCTACCGCGCTAACTGCGCGGCAGCGTTTTCAAGCGCCGCTGCCGCCGCCGCCGCATCGGCGAGGCGATCCTCGGGCTTCTTCGCCAGCAGACAGTTGATGAGGGGCTGCAGCGTCGCAAATCGTTTGGGCAGCTTCGGAATCGGTGCATGGCGGTGCTTGTAGATGATTGCCATCGGGTTGTCATCGGCAAAGGGCTTGGCGCGCGCGAGCATTTCAAACAGGATGACGCCCAAGCTATAAAGATCGGTCCGCGCGTCGATCGCCTCACCATGTCCCTGCTCGGGACTCATGTAGTGCGGGGTGCCAAAGATTAGGCCGCGGTCAGTGAGCTCCATATCGACCGCTGTGTCTTTGGAGAGACCAAAATCGATCAAGGCGACGCTGTCGTCGTCGCGCAGCATGACGTTCCCGGGCTTAAGGTCGCGGTGCAAAATGCCGGCGGAGTGGATTGCCTGCAGGGCGCCTGCGATGGCGGCAGCGGCGTGCAACGCCTCGCGCGGCGCAAGTCCCGAGCGCATGCGTGTGCGCAGATCGCCCGCGCGGAAATACTCCATGACGAGGTAAGCGTGCTCTTCGCTTACGCCCAAGTCGTACAAACGTACGACGCTCGGGTGGGTGACACGGCGCACGATCTCATATTCCTGCAGAAAGCGCCGGAACGACTCGTCAAGCTCATTGGCTTTCTCCTGATCGCGCGTCACCTTGAGTACGACGAGCGCCCCGGCGCGCTCGCTCTCAGCAAGATACAGATCGGAGATACGGCCGCCTGCGAGCTGCCGGATGCGGCGGTAGCCGGGCAAAACAGCGCCGCTGAAGCACTGTGCGTCGTCCGCGTTCTTGGCGGTGCGCCAGTTGGCTTGCGCGACGCTCTGCTTCTCGGCGGCACTGTGCAGGGCTGCGAGAAGTTTGGCGTGCTCGATCTTGGCGCGCGCCAACACCGCATGAGCGCCGAGTTTGAGCGCAGTGCGCGTTGCGCTCTCGCTGGCAGCGGCCGTTAAGTAGACCACCGGCGCAAAGCCCGCACGTGTTCCAAGATCTTTCAGCCAGTCAAGCCCACAGCCCTCGGCACTCGCCTCGGAAAGCAGGACCGCATCAAAGCCCTGCGCCAGAAACTCCGGCGACAGTGCGCCCTGGGTCCGCGGACTGTGGACGACGAGCTGTGCGTCCGCCCAGCGGCACGTCAGGTGATGCTCGATGAGCGCGATGAAGCGCGCATCGTCATCGATCATCAGGACTCGCATTTAAGCCCAATCACGAGATCCCCGACATTCGTGCCGGTGGGACCCGTATGCACCAAATCGCCCGCAGCGGCGAGCGCCGTACCCGAGTCCGCGCGGCGTAGGCACTCCTCGACATCAATCTCGGCAAGTGCAATGCGCGCACAGGATTCGCCATCCACAAGCGCCCCGGCATCGTCGCTCACGCCGTCGGTGCCGTCAGTTCCGGCGGCCAGCAGGAAAAGATCGGTGCGGCCGGCGATGATGCGCGCCGCGGCGAGCGCCAGGTGCTGGTTGCGTCCTCCATGGCCTGGATGCGGCGGCAGGCGCACGACCGATTCACCCCCCCAAACATGTACCGCGTCGGGATACAGATCCAATTCGTGCGTAAAGCGCACCGCAAGACGGCGCACCTCGCCGTCAAAGCGCTCGCCGGCCGTGCGTACCGCGTAGCCACGCTCTGCCGCTGCCGCACACACCGCAGCTACC
>DATCBZ010000016.1:0-8990 GCA_036511555.1 Steroidobacteraceae bacterium | reverse complement strand
AGATCGAAGATATAGGCGGCGCGCGGCTGCGCCACACCGCGCGCGACTGCAGCATCGACGAACACCGAACGCTGCAGCGCCATCTCATGCGCGTTCTTCTTGCCCATAGCGCGCCGCAACAGATCCGCGCCGCCCAACGTGTAGCCGGCGAGCACCTGCGCTATCTGCATGACCTGCTCCTGATACAGGATCACCCCGTAAGTCGGGGCTAGCACATTTTTTAGATCCGGGTGCAGGTAGTCGATCGGCGTGTCGCTGGGTGCGTGCTTGCGCTCGATGAAATCGTCGACCATGCCCGATTGCAGCGGCCCGGGCCGAAACAGAGCCACCAGCGCCACGATGTCTTCGAAGCGATCCGGCTGCAGGCGGCGAATGAGATCTTTCATGCCGCGCGATTCAAGCTGGAAGATCGCGGTTGTACGGCACGACTTCACGAGCGCATAAGTCTTGGCATCGTTCATCGGCAGCGCATTGATGTCGAGCGGCCCCTCGCCGCGCGCTGCCCGCAGCGGATTGATGATGCGCACGGCGCGATCAATGATGGTGAGCGTGCGCAGTCCCAAGAAGTCGAATTTGACGAGCCCCGCCGCCTCGACGTCGTCCTTGTCAAATTGAGTGACGACGCTGGTAGCGCCCTCCTCACAGTAGAGCGGCGCAAAATCGGTGAGCGCCGAAGGCGCGATCACCACACCGCCTGCGTGAGTGCCGGCGTTCCTGGTCAACCCCTCGAGCGAACGCGCAAGGTCGATGAGATTGCGCACCTCGTCTTCGGCCTGATAAAGGCGCGCCAGCTCCGGCTCCTTGGCGAGCGCATCCTTGAGCGTAATACCCAGCTCAAAAGGAATGAGCTTTGCGATGCGATCGACGAAGCCGTAGCTCATGCCAAGCACGCGGCCGACATCGCGCACCACCGCCTTCGCCGCCATGGTGCCGTAGGTGATGATCTGCGAGACCCGGTCGCGGCCATATTTGTCGGCGACGTAGTCAATGACGCGATCGCGTCCTTCCATGCAGAAGTCGATGTCAAAGTCGGGCATCGAGACGCGCTCGGGATTCAAGAAGCGCTCGAAGAGCAGATCGTATTCAAGCGGATCAAGATCGGTAATGCCGAGGCAGTAGGCAACCAGGGAGCCGGCGCCCGAGCCGCGTCCCGGTCCTACTGGGACCGCGTTCTCGCGGGCCCAGCGGATGAAGTCCGCGACGATGAGAAAGTAACTCGCAAAGCCCATCTGGCAGATGACATCAAGTTCACTCTGCAATCGCCGCTGGCGCCGCTCAATGAACGCCGCATCGCTTCTGCCAACGAGCCGGCGCGCAAGCCCGCCGGCGGACTCGGTGCGCAGAAAATCCGTCGCGGTGGTGCCCTCCGGAACCGGAAAGTGCGGCATGTGCACCTCGCCCAGGCGCAGGATGAGACTCGCGCGCCGCGCAATCGCCACGGAATTTTCGAGTGCTTCGGGCACATCGGCAAACAGCAGCGCCATCTCGCGCGGCGTGCGCAGATACTGCTGCGCAGTGTAACGGCGCACGCGTCCGGTGTCGGCGAGCAAACTGCCCTCCTGGATGCACACACGCGCTTCGTGCGATTCGAAATCCTCCGGTTTTAGAAAACGCACGTCGTTGGTGGCGACAACCGGCACCGCGCGGCGCGCCGCAAGCGCCACGGCACCGGCGATGTAGCTCTCCTCGTTCGCTCGCCCGACACGCTGCAATTCCAGATAGAAGCGGTCTTGAAAAAGCTCGAGCCAATAATCAAGCGCGCGTTGCGCTTCGATTTCGCGCCCATTGACGAGCGCGCGACCAACATCGCCTTCCGTCGCGCCGGAGAGCGCGATGAGACCGCTTAAGCTCTCCACCGTGAGCCAGCGCCGGTCGATGAGCGCAACGCCGTGCTGTTGGCCTTCGAGATAGGCGCGACTTAAAAGCCGTGTGACGTTGCGATAGCCGCTGTCGGATTGGCACAAGAGAGTCAGTCGCGACGGCTGCGCCCGCTCGCCCGCCTCGCGCACGAGAAGATCCACTCCGACGATCGGCTTGATGCCGCGCTCGAGCGCCGCGCGGTACAGCTTTATCATGGCGAACAGATTGTTCTGATCCGTCAGCGCAACCGCCGGCATCTCAGCGGCCGCCACCGCATCCACCAGTTCCTCGACGCGCACCACGCTGTCGACGAGTGAATACTCGGTGTGCAGGCGCAGGTGAACGAAGCCGGCAGTCATGGCGCCGATAGTAACGCCGCCAGCGCCTGGCGCACGGGCTCGAACGAGACACGGTGCAGCGGGGTCGGTGCGTGAACCTTGAGCGCCGCCAGATGCGCCGGCGTGCCATAGCCTTTATGCGCTGCAAAATCAAAGCCTGGGTAGTGCGCATCCATGCGCTCCATCAGGGCGTCGCGAAAGGTCTTGGCGAGAATGGAGGCGGCGCTGATCGCATCGACTTGCGCATCTCCCTGGATGATCGTCTCCACGGTGCAGCCGTGCAGCAAGTCCGCAAGCCGCGGCGGGCAATTTCCATCGACCTGCACGTGTGTCGGACAAAGCGGCAGTCGCATGACCGCGCGGCGCATCGCCAACAGCGAGGCTTGCAATATATTGAGGCTGTCGATTTCCTCCGAATCCGACCAGCCGACACCCCAGGCGATCGCGCGGCTGCGGATCAATATTGCAAGTCGCGTGCGCTCCTCCGGCGGCAGGGTCTTTGAGTCCGCGAGCCCAAAGATCGGGCGCCGCGCATTGAGAATGACGGCCGCCGCCACCACCGGTCCGGCAAGCGGTCCACGCCCGGCCTCATCAACTCCGGCGATGCGCGCGCGCAGCAATTTTTGCACTGCGCGTCTCATGCTGCAAAGCCTGCGCACTCGAGGATGGCGCTCGCGGCGCGTGCCGCGCCGCCGCAGCGCAGTTCCATATGGATGCGGCGAAATTCCGCCTGCAGCGTGCGCGCCCGCTCCGGATCATCAAGCTCGGCCAAGACTGCTGCGCCCAATGTCGCGGCGGTCACGTTCTCCTGAAAGAACTCCGGCACCAGCAGGCGTCCGGCAAGCAGGTTCGGCAGCGCCATGAAACGGGATTTGACCACACCCAGACGCCGCGCAATGAACGCCGTCACGGCGGCGAGCTTATAGGCGACCACCATCGGTCGCTGCGACAACATTGCCTCAAGCGTCGCGGTACCCGAAGCCACGAGTGCCACATCGCATGCCGCAAGCACCTGCCGCGCGCCGCCGTCGACCACGCGGATTGCCGGGAACAGCGGGCCAGCCTCGCGCTCAAACGTGCGCCGCGAGGCTATGGTCGCCATCGGCGCAATAAACTGCACGTGGGCGCGAGACCGGGCAATGAAGGCTGCGGCGTCGGCAAAAGCCGCACCGAGGCGCTCGACCTCCCCGACGCGGCTACCCGGCAGGAGCGCAACCAGCGTGGCGTCGGGCGCGATCTGTAGCGCCGCGCGCGCTGCCGCGCGGTCCGCCTCGAGCGGAATCTCATCCGCAAGCGGATGACCGACAAAGACGGCGCGCACCCCGTGGCTGGCGTAAAACGCGGCCTCGAACGGCAAGAGACACAGCACCAGGTCGACCGCGCTCGCGATGGTCTTGACGCGGCCCGGACGCCATGCCCACACCTGCGGGCTTACGTACTGCACGGTGCGAATCCCGCAGGCTTTGAGCCGGCGCGCGACGCTCAAATTAAATTCCTTGTAATCGACGCCGACGAACACGTGCGGCGGTGCCGCGCACATGCGCCGCACGAGCTCGCGGCGCAGGCGCAACAGGCGCGGCAAATGTGGCATGACTTCGGTGAGCCCCATCACGGCAAGTTCCTCGGCGCTCGCCCAGGGCTCGCAGCCGGCAGCAATCATCCTCGGCCCCGCCACCCCGAAGCATTGGACTGCCGGCACGCGCGCGCGCAGCGCATCAATCAATGCCGCTCCCAGCTGATCTCCGGAAGACTCACCCGCGACGATTCCTATGCGCAGCGCGCTGCCGTTGGCAGCGCCGTTCATCTGATGAGGCTGCGCGTCGAGGTGCCGATGAAATCCACGAACACGCGCACTTCGGGCTGCGAGGCCGCCAGCTCCTGCAAGCGCTCCAGCGCATCGACCAGTTTCAGGTCGGACTGATACAAGATCCGAAAGGCGTTACGCACATTGCGAATCTGCTCGGAGCTGAAGCCCCGCCGGCGCATGCCTTCAGCGTTCACCGAGTGCGGCTGCGCCGGCAGCCCGACCGCCATCACATACGGCGGCACGTCGCGTGTCACCGCCGTATTGTTGGCGACGAATGCATGCGCGCCCACTTTTGAAAACTGATGCGCAGCCGACAAACCACCCATGTGCACCCAGTCACCCAGCTGTACGTGCCCGGCAAGTGTTGCGCAGTTGGCCATGACGATGTGATCGCCAAGCACGCAGTCATGCGCAACGTGCGTGTACGCCATGAAGAGATTGTGACTGCCGATGCGGGTAACGCCCTTATCGTTGGCGGTGCCGCGGTTGACGGTACAAAATTCGCGAAATACGTTGTGATCGCCGATCTCAAGATGCGAGCGCTCGCCTGCGTATTTCTTGTCCTGCGGATCGCTGCCGATGGATGCGAACTGGAATATCCGATTGGCCGCGCCGATGCGCGTCGGCCCGCTGATGACCGCATGCGGTCCGATGGTTGTTCCCGGGCCGATCACGACATCGGCGTCAATGATCGAATACGGACCGACGCTGACGTCGGCTGCAAGTTCCGCCTTTGGCGAGACGATCGCGCGCGCGTCAATTACGCCAGCTTTCCTGAGGTCGACCGTGGCTTGGGTGCCCGCGCGCCGACTCATCTATTGACCTCCGGTGCCACCATCATTTCCGCATGCGCAACCTCATCCTCGCCGACCCGTGCAATCGTGGAAAAGCGCCAGATGCCCTTGAAGCTGCGCTCGAGCTGCGCGCTCAGAATGAGCTGGTCGCCCGGCTCGACGGGTTTTCTGAAACGCGCTTTGTCGATGCCCACAAAGTAGAACCGCGACTCCTCGTTGGGGACGGTGCCGGCGGTTGCGAACGCCAAGATACCGGCCGTCTGCGCGAGGGCCTCGATAATCATGACGCCAGGCATCACCGGCCGGGTCGGAAAATGGCCGGGAAAAAACGGCTCGTTATAGGTCACGTTCTTCAGCGCCCGAATGCTTTCACCGGGGCGGCACTCCAGCACGCGGTCGACCAGCAAAAAGGGGTAGCGGTGTGGCAGGCGCTTGAGGATATTCAAGATATCCATCTGCATCGGGTCAGTCATCCTCGTCGCTCTCCGCGGCACCGCGACCGATGCCTAGATGCCGTTCCACTGTTCTCAGGCGCGCCGCCCAAGAATCAAGCCGCTTCAGTCGCGCAACGATCCGGCGCCAGCGGCCCGCCTCGGCAGTCGGAATGCCGCTTGAGTATACGCCGGGCCGCAGGATCGAATGCGTGACGAGTGAGAGGCCGGTGATGCACACATCGTCGCCGATCACGAGGTGCCCCGCGATGCCCACCGCGCCCCCTATCATGCAGCGTCGCCCAATCGTAACGCTGCCCGAAACGCCGCCACACGCGGCCATAATCGTGTGCGCGCCGATGCGCACGTTGTGTCCAATCTGAATTTGATTGTCGAGTTTTACGCCTTCGTCGATCACGGTATCGCCGATCGTGCCGCGATCAATCGTCGTATTGGCACCAATCTCCACATCGGCGCCGACCCGCACCCCGCCCAGCTGCGGCACTTTGACCCAGGTGCCCTGTTCCGGAGCAAAGCCAAACCCATCGCCGCCGAGCACCGCGCCTGGCTGCACCAGAACGCGCGCGCCAAGCGTCACGCGCTCGCCAAGAGTGACTCGTGCAACGAGCCGCGCGTCCTCGGCAATACTCACGCCGGCGGCGATCACGCAGTGCGGGCCGACCTGTGCGCGCGCTCCGACGCTCGCACCCGCCCCGATAACCGTGCCGGCGCCGATGTGGGCGGTGGGATCAATGTACGCGCCCGGATCCACGACCGCAGTGGCATGCACACCTGCTGGCTTGTTGGGACTGGGGTACAACCAGGCGGCGATGCGCGCATAGGTCGCATAGGGGTTTTCACAGACGAGCACAGCGACCGGACAATCAGGAGCGGCGCTCGCCTCGAGTACGACCGCGGCCGCACCGGTGTCGGCAAGCTGGCGTCGATAGCGAGAATTGGCAAGAAAGGAAATCGCGCGGCCGTGGGCGTCGCCTAAAGCCGCCACCGCGTCAATGAGAATATCCGGATCGCCGCGCAGCTCACAGCCAAAGCGTACCGCAAGCTCACCCAGCGACACGGACATATCGGGCCCGAAAAGTAAGCGCCGCGCGGCGCGCGTCAATGACTGGATGATTTAGGCGCCGGCGCCGACGAGCTCGGCGCCGCGGGAGTCGCGGCGGCAGCATGCACGGGCCGCGCCTGTAAGGCGGTCAGGATCGCCGGCGTGATATCCAGATTCGGCGTGGAATAGATGACGCCGTCGGCAACCACCAGGTCGAAGCCCTGCGCCTTTGCATAGATACGCACTTCCTCGATCAAGATGCGTTGCAGGCGTGACATCTCTTCATTCTTGCGTGCGTTGAAGTCATCCTGCAGTTCGCTTTGCTTGCGAGAAAACTCGCGCGCCCCGTCGCGCAGTTCCTTCTCAGCGCGTGCGCGCTGATCTTGCGTCATGGTGGCCTCGTCTTTCTGCAGACGCTCCTCTTTGTTTTTGACCGATGCCTGCTGCGCCTGCAGGTCGCGCTGTCGGGGCGTGAACTCGTTTTTGAGGGCTTCGGAAACCGACTTTGCCTGCGGGGATTCCTCCATCAACTTTCCGTAGTCGACGACGGCGATCTTTATCTCCGCGTACGCGGGTGCTGCAGCCAACCAGACTGCCGCGCCCAAGCCCAAAATCATGGAATTGACTACGACCTTCACTGCACGAATACCCCTTAAAAAGTGCCGAGCAAGCAAATGCCGCTCGATTTCAGCAATTTATCATACGCGAAGTCGACGGCAGCCGCGCCTGGTTTGCTCAGTTGACCCGGCGCGCGATGTCGTTAAACAGCGCAACTCCCATCAGTAGCACAAGAAGTGCGATTCCCACCTGTTGCCCGAGCGCCTGCGTGCGCTCGGATAGAGGCTTGCCCTTCAACCATTCGAGTAGCTGAAACACAATCTGGCCGCCGTCCAAAATCGGCACCGGCAAGAGGTTCAAGAATCCAAGGCTAAGCGATATCAGCACCAGAAAACCGAGGAACGGGCCGACGCCCAGCTGCGCGGATTCACCCGCATATTCTGCAATGCTCAATGGGCCGCTCAAATTCTTAAGCGACACCTGTCCCATCAGCATGCGCCAGAAAAGCCGCGCCTGCAGCACGGTCATATTGTTGGCTTCGGACACCGCGCGCGCAAGCGCGGGAAAGGGCCCAAGGTCCGTGTGAATGAGGAGCGAATCGGGAAGTTTTACGCTCGACGCAGTCGACACCCGGATGCGCCCGACCGACAGGCCGCCGACCCGCTCGCTTGCCACGATCACACGCGCCTGCAACTGTGCACTGCCGCGCCGGTAGTGCACCACGACGGCCTCGCCCGGACGCCCGGCAATGCGCGCGATGACGTCGTGAAAGTTGCGCACTGCATCGTTGTCGATCGCGGTGATCTCATCACCGGCTTTAAGCCCCGCGCGCGCAGCGGGCCCATCCGGAATCACCGTGCCAAGAACTGCTGGCACCGCAGGTTCCCAAAACTCAAACCCCAGACCCTTGAAGAGCTCTGCAGGTTCGGTTAGCCGGCGCCGCTCGGTGGAATCCGCCACGGCAAGCGTTGCAGTGCGCGAAGCGCCCGCGTGCGTGCGCAGCGCTAAAACCGCCTCGCCCCGCCCGCTCATCGCATCCAGAAGATCGAAGACGACATCGCGCTGGCCGGCCACCGCAGCGCCGTTGATGGCGAGGATCTCATCGCCCGAGCGCAAACCTGCGCGCTCGGCGAGCGAGCCGATGACAACGTCGCCTACGACCGGCCTGATCTCGCTCTCACCGTTCGCCCAGAACATGCCCCACAGGACGAGGATCGCGAACAGGATATTGAAGCCCGGACCGGCAAGCAGCACGACGATGCGCTGCCAAGGAGGCTTGCGGGTAAACGAGCGCGCCAGATCCTCGGGTGGCACCGGTCCTTCGCGCTCATCGAGAAGCTTTACATAGCCACCGAGCGGTATCGCGGCCAGCACATACTCGGTGCGATCCGCTCCAGCCACCTTCTTAAATAACGGCCTGCCGAAGCCAACCGAAAAGCGCAGCACTTTGAAGCCCAGCCGCCGCGCCACCCAAAAATGCCCGAACTCGTGCACCGTGACCAAGAGGCTCACCGCCACCACGAACCAGAGTAACTGCCACGCGGCGTTCATACGGCGGCGGCCCGCAGCGCCTGCGAGTATGGCGCGGGCAGGCGCTCGTGGGCGCGGCGGCGCGCCTCAGCATCCGCTGCAAGAACATCGTCCAAACTACCAATCGCGGCGGTGGGCATAGTTGTCATCACGGCTTCAATGACCCTGGGAATCTCTAGAAAGTTCAACTGCCTATCGAGAAAAGCTTGCACCACGATCTCATTCGCGGCGTTCACTACAGCGGGCATGACCCCGCCGGCTCGTGCCGCCGCCTGCGCCAGCGCAAGGCACGGGAATCGCTCCAGATCCGGAGCGCAGAAATCAAGACGCGAGGTGCGGATCAGATCGAGGAAGTCTACACCGCAGCTGATCCGACGCGGCCACGCAAGCGCATGTGCAATCGGTGTGCGCATGTCCGGTGACCCCAGCTGCGCAAGCACCGAGCCGTCGATGTATTCCACGAGCGAGTGCACGATGCTCTGGCGGTGCACGATCACTTCGACCTGCCCGGGCGCGAGGCCAAAGAGGAGGCAAGCCTCGATGAGCTCAAGACCCTTGTTCATGAGCGTCGCCGAGTCCACCGAGATCTTCCGACCCATCACCCAGTTC
>DATCBZ010000015.1:0-4582 GCA_036511555.1 Steroidobacteraceae bacterium | reverse complement strand
TGCGATCTCAAGATACAAACCGCGTCCATCAAAAAGCTTCGCAGGCTTGCTGCGAGGCTTGGCATTTACGATCTCCAGGCGCGTAAGGGGCATCGGGGGCAAGTGGCGCTTTAGTGACCACTTCGATCCTGAGTTGCCCCCAATGTTGCCCCCGCCGCGGGAGCCCTGTCAACGAGCGGGATATCCGAGGGTTACGAGGCTTTTTCACAAATCTCTCGGTAATTCTCGGCCTTTTGGCAACATCGGTCGTAATGGAGCGCATTCAGGCAAAGCGGGGCGCAGAGGATGTGGTGGGACGGGTGGGGATCGAACCCACGACCAAAGCCTTAAAAGGGCCTTGCTCTACCAACTGAGCTACCGTCCCGTACGACTTGTTGTGAGCTACCGGCCATGCGACCTGCGTCTTGCGGGGGTCGCGAATGATACTACAGGGGTGCATACCGGGTGGGATCCGCAACGCCTGCGGCCTCGAAGCCGCTCTTTCGGATTCGGCAGGATTCGCAGCGACCGCAGGCGCGCCCCAGCTCGTCCGCCTGATAACAAGATACCGTGCTCGCATAATCCACACCAAGCCGCATTCCCTCACGAATGATCTCGGCCTTCGTCAAAGTGATCAGGGGCGTATGAATTCGGCTCGGATGTCCGTCAACGCCGGCGCGCGTTGCAAGGGCCGCCATGTTCTCGAAAGCGCTGATGAATTCGGCGCGGCAGTCGGGGTATCCTGAATAGTCGAGGCAGTTGACGCCGATGAAAATAGCACGCGCATTCAGCACTTCGGCCCACCCAAGCGCGAGAGCCAGCATGAGGGTGTTGCGTGCCGGGACGTAGGTACTAGGGATGCCAGTCATTGGCACCTCGGGTACGGCAATATCCGGATCGGTCAAAGCTGAGCCGCCGATACCGGCGAGATCCACGCGCATGGTGCGATGCTCACGGACACCCAAATTCTGCGCAATGCGGGCGGCGGCGCCGAGTTCCGATGCGTGACGCTGCCCGTAGGCTACGGACAGCGCATAGCAGTCGAAACCGTCGGCCCGCGCCATAGCTAGAGTAGTAGCCGAATCAAGGCCGCCGGAGAGGAGGATCACCGCTTTTCTCACAGCCGCCTCATTGACCGCAGTGTGCTCAAATCAAGAGCGCCTACTTGCCGGCAACATTGCCCCATAGGTACTTATGCAGTTGAATCTGGAAGCGCACCGGCAGACGATCCTGCAGCACCCAGTCGGCAAGCTCGCGCGCCGGAAGCTGTTCATGGCTCGGAGAAAAAAGCACGCTGCAGCGCGCGTCAAGCGCCAGTTCGTGCATTTTCGCCCGGCTCCAGTCGTAGTCCGCACGGTCACAAATGACAAATTTGACGAGATCTTTTTGGCTAAGGCGGGCAAGCTCATCGTAGCGATTGCGGGCCTCCTCTCCGGAGCCGGGCGTTTTCACATCGACGACCAAAATCACGCGCGCATCAATATCGGACAATGGCATGGCGCCGCTCGTCTCGAGCGACACGCGATAACCTTCGCTGCACAGTTTTTCAAGGAGCTCTGCGCAGCCTTTCTGCGCCAGCGGCTCACCACCTGTCACGCAGACGTGGCGCGCACCAACCTCAGTCACACGGGCAAGTATTGCCTCTAGCTCCCACCACTCACCACCATGGAACGCGTAGGCGGTGTCACAATACTGACAACGCAGCGGGCAGCCTGTGAGGCGCACAAACGTTGTTGGAATGCCGGCGGTATCTGCCTCACCCTGCAGCGAATAGAAAATCTCCGTGAGCTTCAGACGCGACATCAGAACGCATGGCTCTACTGGCCGTCAGGCGGCAGCCGCTTCAGGCGCTCGGCTGCGAGTTTCGCAGCCTCACTGTCGGGGAATCGCTTCGTCACCTGAGTCAGACTCGAGCGCGCATCAGCGTACTGCTTAAGCTCGAACTGAGTGAAGCCCAGTTTCAAAAGCGCATCGGGTGCTTTTCTTGAGTTTGGCCAATGCTCGCCGACCGCCCGAAACGCAGGCGCCGCATTGTCGTAGTCGCGGGTGACGTAGTAGGCCTCGCCGAGCCAGTACTGAGCGTTGTCGGCAAGGTCGCTGGTCGGATAGTTCGCAAGATATTGTTTGAATCCTGCGATGGCGGCAGCGTAATTGCCGTTCTTGAGCGCATTGAACGCTTGTGCGTAGGCCGCCTGATCCGCCGCGGAGACGGAGCCCGCGGGCGTTGCGCCCGCTGCGCCTGCCTGACCGCCGACACCGCCCGCTGCGCCGCGCTCCGCCAAGCGCCGATCAAGATCGGTATACAGATCGCGCTGCTGCTTGCGCATGGCTTCGGAGCCATTCTGCAGCTCATCGACCTGACCACGCACCGTGCGCACGTCAGCCTGCACGGCGTCAAGGTGCTGCGCCATATCGAGCAGGCTCTGGTTCGACATGATCCGCTCCAGTTTTGCCAGGCGCGCATCCAGATCGTTGAGCCTGACCTGCACCGGATCCTCCTCGGAACGGGTGAGCGAGCATCCGGCGAGGACGACCACGAACAACGCGGCACTAAGTTTCAGCAAGCAGAAGCCGCCCCTATTTGAGATAGACAATCTCGACACGCCTGTTCTGCTGCCAAGCAGATTCGTTGCTGCCGGCCGCGACCGGCCGTTCGGCGCCGTAGCTCACGGTGGACAGCTGCGCTTCGGTCGCACCCTGCAGCAGCAGTGCCCGACGCACCGATTGGGCGCGCCGCTCGCCCAGCCCGATGTTGTATTCGCGCGAGCCACGCTCGTCGGTATGACCTTCCAGCCGCACGCGGATACTGGGATTGGCTGCCAAATAGCGAGCGTGGGCAGCGACAATCTGCGTGCCGTCACCTTTGATCTCGCTGCTGTCAAAGTCAAAATAGACGATACGCTTTGCAAGCGTGCCGCTCATCGGTCCCTGCGCAGCAGCGCCCTCCTCCGCACCTGCCGCGGCAGAGCCGGAGTCGGCGCCGGAGCTTTGCGCGCCTACCGCGGAGCCCGCGGTCGGAGTATCAGCGTGTTTGGGCTTGCCGGCGCAGGCTACGATGCCCAAAGAGGCCACAGCCATCAGAATCAATAGTGTTCGACGCATACATTCGCTCCCGTTCGCGGCCGCGTACGGCCTAAGATTTCATTGCTGGGCAAAGGGGCCCCACACCGGTTCCCGAACCTCGCCCAGATCGGACTTCAAACGCTGACCAGTCAAGCCGTCCACCGCAACCGTCGCGAGTGCCCCGCGCTCCGCTTCCTGGTCCGCATAGATCAGAGCGGCACTGTTGGGCGCGAAGCTCGGCGAGGTGTCAAGCCGACCGTGTGACAATACACGCATTGCTCCCGTTTGCAGATCCTGAACAGCGATGCGGTAGTTGCCCTGGTCCAGCGTCACCATGGCAAGCTCTTTGCCGTCCGCGGATATCCGCGGTCGAGCATTATAGGTGCCCTCGAATGTTATCCGCTTCGGGCGTGCCCCGCTTTGCACGCCTACCCTGTAGATTTGCGGGCCGCCGGCGCGATCAGAGGTAAAGTACAACGCGCTGCCGTCCGGCGCCCAGGCTGCCTCGGTATCGATCGCCGGATCGTCAGTGATACGCGTCAAGTTTTGAGTCTGCAGGTCGAGCACGTAGATATCCGGATTGCCACCCGTGCCACCCAGAGTGAGAGCGAGCTTGTGTCCATCCGGGGACCAGGCGGGAGCACCATTGATGCCGGCGCGCGCCGATGCCTGACGGCGCTGCCCGGTGAGCACTTCCTGAACCCATACTGCCGAACGGTGGTTTTCAAACGAAACATAGGCAAGCCAGCGCCCGTCTGCAGACCAGGCCGGCGACATCAGCGGCTGGTGCGATTCAAGGATCATGCGTGGATTCTCGCCATCTGCATCCGCGACAATGAGTTGAAAGATCTGCGTCGGCGGATGTCCATTTACGGCGATATAGGCGATGCGGGTGGCAAATGCACCGCGCACGCCGACAATCTTCTCGTAAATTGCATCACTCACCCGGTGCGCCGCGTTGCGCAATGCGCTCGGCGCCCCGGTGAAGCGCTGGCTCACGAGGCGCTGGCCATTGAGAACGTTGACCAGATCAAAGTCGACCGCAAGCTGCCCGTCCGGCAGAGGCGAGACACGGCCGACGGCGACATAGTCGTTGCCGTCTGCTTTCCAGTCAGCGAGTTGTACATTCTCCACGCGCGATGGGTTTGTCAGCATGCGCGCGCGCGGCATGGCGCGGAAGCGTCCGCTGCCCTCTAGATCGTGCTGCACGACTGCCGCCACATCGAGGCCGCCGTCGCCCGCATTCGTATGGGCAAACGGCACGATCGCGATCGGAATGGGATCGGTAACGCCGGAGGTAATTTCAATTTTTAATTGCGCCTGCGCGAGTGCTCCCGCGCACAGGCCAAGGATGGCAAGCGCACAGCAGTGCAGCAGTTTTGTAACAGGGCGGGGTAAGTCGTTCATAGGGGTGGCTTCGGTTCTTAGGACAGATTTCTTGTTCGGCTAAGTGGATCTGCCAGCCTTGTTGATGATCTCTTCGCTCTGTCTCTTCGTCAATCGTTCCCAGGCCACGCAGTCTGACGCGTAGCGGCAGAAG
>DATCBZ010000014.1:0-6396 GCA_036511555.1 Steroidobacteraceae bacterium | reverse complement strand
TGGGACGAGCCGATACGCATTTACGTCGATGACTGCCTGAAGGGCACGGAGGGTCCGCGCGGCGCCGACTTCAATATGCGCTGGATTGCATCGATGGTTGCCGAGGCGCACCGCGTGCTCTCGCGTGGTGGCATCTACCTTTATCCGGCCGACGTCAGGAACGGCTATAACCAGGGGCGACTGCGGCTTTTGTATGAAGCGAACCCCATCGCCTGGCTGATCGAGCAGGCAGGCGGTGCCGCCTCGACGGGCCATAGGCGCATCCTCGACGTGCAACCCCGCTCTTTACATCAACGCATCCCGCTCCTATTCGGATCGCGCGAGGAGGTCGCGCGGCTCGATCGCTACCATCTTGAACCGCATCCGATCGGGGAGCGCTCACCGCTCTTCGGCCGTCGCGGCTTATTTCGGAGTTGATATGTCCGTCGCGCATCCCATCATTTCCATTACCGGCTCCTCCGGCGCCGGCACTACGTCCGTGCGACGCACGTTCGAGACGATTTTCCATCGCGAAAACATTAAAGCCGCCTATATCGAAGGCGATGCCTTCCACCGCTACGATCGGGTGGAGATGAAACGTGTGATGAGCACGGAGGCCGAGCAGGGCAATCGCCACTTTAGCCACTTCGGGCCTGAGGCCAATCTGCTCGCTGAACTCGAGGCAACCTTTCGGCAGTTCGGCAAGACCGGGAACGGTCGCACGCGCCACTATGTGCATGATGAAGCCGAGGCCAAGGTGTGGGAATTGCCGGCAGGACATTTCACGCCATGGGAGCCGTTCCCCGAAAATTCTGACCTGTTGTTCTACGAAGGCCTTCACGGCGCGGTCGTAACCGACAGTATTGACATTGCGCGTTACGCGGATGTGCGCATCGGCGTCGTGCCGGTGGTCAATCTCGAATGGATCCAGAAAATTCATCGCGATCGCTCAACGCGCGGCTACTCGACCGAAGCGGTCATCGAGACCATCCTGCGCCGCATGCCTGACTACGTGACTTATATTTGCCCGCAGTTCACGCAGACGCAGATCAACTTTCAGCGCGTGCCGACCGTCGACACCTCGAATCCCTTCATTTCGCGCTGGATTCCGACGCCGGATGAATCAATGATCGTGATCCGCTTCGCCAACCCGCGTGGTATCGACTTTCCCTACCTGCTGTCGATGATCGATTCGAGTTTCATGTCGCGCGCCAATTCAATCGTAATCCCCGGCGGCAAACTCGACATCGCAATGCAGCTGATCCTGACGCCGATCATTTTGCAGCTGCTGGAAAAGAAGCGTCGCGCGCTATAGAACGGTCGCAGACGCGAGAGCGAGGGTTCTTAGAAGAACCCGTGCAGCTCAACAAAATAGAATTTTTCGTGCTCGGCGTCATCCTGTGGAATACCGTCGGAGAAGCGTGCTCCGGCGCGTAGTTGCACGAACTGGATAGGCGTTAGCTCATAGACTACGCTCCAACGGGTTTGCGCGTCGTTCGCGACTTTCCGGTCTGGATCAAAGAACTCGCCCGTGACCTTCAGGTTGTTGCCGCGCGCAAAAAGCCAATTGCCCTCCACCAGCGTTGCGAGCATGCGGCGTCCGCCATCGGGGAAACTCTTGTCATCGATGAGCTCGCCTTGCGCAAGCCACGCCACCGGGCCGGTTTTGAGCCCGCCGAAGAGCGCGACGGCGCTTTTGTTGCCGGCCGCCGCGTCGTTGAAATTGGCACCGATGCCGAGCCGCCACAGCGGCTCCACGTAGATCAACTGACCGCTGTATTGTTTACCGTGATCCGTCTCAGGCCCTCCCGCAGTGCCGTTGCTGACGGTGAGCTGCGCATCCCACGAACGGTGCTCCCAGCCGAACTCGACGCCCTGATCCGGCGTTGTCATGTTGATGCCGGAGGCGGTTTGAATGAAAGCGCTCTGATCCTGCAGTCGCAAGCCGAAGGGCAAATACATCTGCCCGCCCTTCACGTACCAGTCGTGCCCGGCCGACCAATAGGTTCCATACGCTTCGCGATTGAGCGCTCCTCCTGGGGCAACTTGTTCATCTACATAGACCGAGAGCCTATTCGGAATCACGGTTGCGTTGGCATAGACGCGCGCCTGCTCGAGCGAAAATTCATCAACTGATGCCGTCCCGGGAGTCTTCTCGAATTGCGCTGCAGCGCGCAGGTCGCCACCCACTGCCAGAAAGCGGTTGATCTCGCCCGCCCAAGTATCCGCACCGGTGTCGAGATGCTTAGCCGGCAGCATAGTTTGCGCAAACACATCCCCGAAGGCCGTCCGCATGCCGCCTCCGGTCGGATTGACATGGCATTGGCCGCATTTGAAACCCGTCTGCACCGCCAGATACGGCTCTGCGCTTGCCTGCTGATGAGCGAGGCTCAGGATAAGACCCACGGCGACCCATCTCAGGCGACTGCGAGCGGAAATCATGGCGCGGCGGTCACTGTAAAGGCGAAGGAATAATCCAAGCCCAAGGAGGCGGCATTCGTATCGGCGAGCGCCGCTGCACCCGTGCCGCGCAAGCTGACTCGATAGGTTCCCGCTGCAAGGGGCGTGCGCGTAGCCAACACGATGACGGCGGCATTACTGGCTACGAGTCTGGCCGGGGCCGTCACCGTGATGACCTCGCCGCCAGCAGTACTTTCAGGCAATCTTTCTAGTTTGACCGTCGTCTCATTAACCAGTGTCGCATCAACATCATGATTGAAGCCGACCAGCATCTGTGTCACAGGCTGCATCAGGGTTGCGCCGTCCATGGGAGATGTGCCCGTGACGGCAAACGCACGACTCTGCAGCGTCGCCGCGAGCGACTGTGGTTTCTGCGCCCCGTTCGTGATCCATTGCCGAATCACATCGATCGTCGCTTGCGGTAAATACGGGCCGCCGAAGGGCATCTGCACGCCGACAATGCCGGAACTGCCTTCCAACTTGCGTATGAGATAACTGTTATCCGGATCACCTGGCGCCACCCGCAATACATTCGGCTCCTCTGCACTGGATATCCCGACGAGCAAATCGAAACTGTCAGCTGCGTCAAGGCGCAGTCCCTCCGGCGCGCTCGCACCGATATGGCAGCGCGTACAGATCGGCGTAAAGATGTTGTCTTGGATGGACTGCAGATCGGCGGTGAGCGCTGCACCGCTACCCCCGTCCGAACCTACAGGCCGACCGTTTTGATCAAGACCCTGGCCGTTGCCGGCACAGCCGGCGCTGGCGAGCAGGCCCAAAAGAGCAAGTCGTCGTGTTTGTCGGATCCAAGCCATCCCGTACTCAACGCGGTGGAATTCACCGGTAAGTACCCGTTGTGGCCGCTGTGGTTTCGCGCCACCCCAGATAATTGCCGCAACGCAGGAGAGCCTCTGCGATCGGGGCGCTGCGGGTCGAATGTCCGAGACCCTGGGTGCGGGGCCGCGCCGAAATAGTTCTCGCCTCGGTTGAACTTAAAGGCGCAAGCCGGGAACTGACCTTGCGGTACACGGACCGAACTGCGCCTATCGCTGCCCGGCTAGCGGCCCGATACGCGACTACAAAAGAATCGGAGTGCTTGCAAGCATGCTTTCAATTCTGGTCGGGCACAGCTACTACCTTCGCTTGGACCAGAAGCAGTGGGCGCGTGCGAAACCGTACCCGCCGCTTGCGACGCTGCAGGTCGCGGCAAGCTTGCGCGAAGCGGGCCACGCCGTGACTCTTTTCGATGCAATGCTGGCGCAAAGCAGCGACGACTATGACATTCAATTGCGCCGCAGTGTCCCGCAGGTCGCGCTCCTCTACGAAGACAACTATAACTTCCTAAGTAAGATGTGCCTGAGCACGATGCGCGCGGCGGCTTGCCGGATGATTACGGATGCACGCCGCGCTGGCGCACGCGTGATTGTCGCAGGTTCGGACGCATCGGATGCACCGCTCGCTTATTTATCCGCTGGCGCCGAAGTGGTCCTCATCGGCGAGGGCCTTGCAACACTGCGCGCGCTCCTTGACAGGCTCGACGCCTGTCCGCGGCTCGCCGTTGCGGAATTGGTTGCGGGCTTAAGCGGCGTCGCCACCGTTGCGAACAACGCGCTAACGGTGGCCACCTTCAAAGCGCTGCCGGTGAATACTCAGCCCCCGGTACTGCCTGCGTGGGATCTGGTAGATGTGGAACACTATCGCGCGCTGTGGCGCGCCGCGCATGGTTTCTTCAGCCTCAACATCGCAGCATCGCGCGGCTGCTCATTTCGCTGTAACTGGTGTGCGAAGCCGATTTGGGGAAGCCGTTACCTGCAGCGCCCGGCGATCGACGTAGCGACCGAAATGGCTTATTTGAAGCATACCTTTAACCCCGACCACGTCTGGTTTGCAGACGACATATTCGGCTTCCGTGTCGATTGGGTGACGGACTTTTCGACCGCAGTGCACGCCTTGCAGGGTTCGATCCCCTTCACCATCCAAACGCGCGCGGATCTTGTGAGCTGCGCGATGGCGCGCGCGCTGAAAGACGCCCAGTGCCGGGAAGTATGGATTGGAGCGGAAAGTGGCAGCCAAAAGATTCTCGACGCAATGAACAAGGGCACCGTGGTCGAAGATATCCCCGTGGCGCGGGAGCGACTTGCAGCTCAAAACATCCGCGTCGGTCTCTTCATCCAGCTTGGCTATCTCGGCGAGGAACTGGACGACATTCTCGCGACTCGCAAGCTTCTCGACAGTGCCCGTCCGGATGACATCGGTGTCAGCGTCTCATATCCGCTACCAGGGACTAAATTCTACGAGCAGGTGAAAGAGCAACTGCAGGCAAAAACTCATTGGCGCGAGAGCAATGATCTGGAGATGATGTTTGAAGGCACCTTTGCTTCAGACTTCTACCGGACCGTCCGCGATCTCTTGCACGATCAGGTGTCCGTCGAGAAGTTGAATCATCACAGACGCGTAAGCGACTACCAGCGTGAGCGACGCTCGCTGCAGCGCCGCTGGGATCTGCTCATCTCACGCGAGCAGCACTACCGTACGCGCTCGAGCGCGAATCCACTGGCGGCAATGAATTGAAAGATTTGAGGAGCACGCAGGTGTTTTCGCTGCCGAATCGCAATAGTTGCCGCCCAAGCAATAGCCGCCTCGCGTCCCGCAGTACGAGATGAGTGTAGCCCCAGCATCTGCAGGGCTGCATGCCAAGCCCCCCGGCCGTAAAGTGCAGGCTGCGCTGCGCAAAACCACTGAGTTCCTGGCAAGCGAGCTTGCCGAGCCACACCAAGACGCGCCACCCTGGTCTGCAGTCGAATGGGCTATTGCCCGCGCAGTGACAACCATGCACGGCGTCTCGCCACTCCTGTCATGCACGCGCCACTGGCAAGGCCCGCCGGATTGGGTGCAATTTCTTACCGATCAGCGTGAACACACGCGGCGACGATATGAGCGCACTCATGCGCTGTTGCAGCTTGTCGGCGAGCGCGCACGCAGTTGCGGGGTGGGGCTCATACCTCTTAAGGGCGCCGCTCTGCACGCACTCGGCGTCTACCTCGCGGGGGAGCGACCGATGGCCGACATCGATCTGCTTGCGCGGCAAGAGGATGCACTATGCGTCGGACGGATGCTCGAGACGCTTGGATTTCATGAAACGTATTCGACCTGGAAGCATCGCGTGTTCGAGCCCAACGAGGCGCCTGTAGCTGCGGCATTTGGCGAACACGCCGACAACGCCATGAAGATTGAGCTGCACACACGTATTAGGGAAATTCTGCCACTGCACGAAATTGAGCTGACACAGCAAATATTCGCGCGCGCTCTACAGCCGGGCATCAACGACTATCCGTCGAAGTCGGCGCTGATGGCTCACCTTCTTTTGCATGCCTCGGGCGCCATGGTGTTTCGCGCGCTGCGTCTCATCAACCTGCACGATATCGCGTGCTTGTCGGCGCGTATGACGAACGATGATTGGGATGAATTTCTAGAAAATGGCAATGCGCGCAATAAGAAACTGTGGTGGGCCTTCCCGCCTCTTTATCTCGCTGCACGCTACTACCCTGCCATATCGGAGAAGATCATGGCGACCATCGCTGCCGGCTGCCCTGCACTGTTGCGGCGAGTTTGCGCGCGCCGCCGCCTTACCGACGTGTCGTGCTCGCACCTGTGGATTAGCGCTTTTCCAGGAATAGAATGGGCAGCGTCGATTCCCGAGATGCTCACGTATATCAAGCGACGCGTTCTGCCCAATGCGGACCTGCGCGCAATGCGCGAAGTCATTGCGACGACCCAAGGCTTCGCTTCGGAAGATCCTTGGATGCGCTTATCCCAGCGAAGGCGAATGTTGCGATGGCTCGTGGCACGTCAAGCCCGAGGCGAGACGCTGCGTCCGGTACGAATCGCGCTTGCAGGCTCGCGTTGAGGCGCTGCTGATGCCGCCGTCGGCACGGGGCTCAAAGATGAAGCGCACGG
>DATCBZ010000013.1:0-2801 GCA_036511555.1 Steroidobacteraceae bacterium | reverse complement strand
ATACGCTGCACTGGCCGAAAAGGAGCGGCGGCTGATCTCGGAGCGCACCAAAGCCGCGCTATCCGCACGCAAGTCTCAGGGGGCCAGGTTGGGTAACCGGCAAAACCCGCGCGAGGCGGCAGCGCTGGGATCGAAGGTGCTCGTCGCCGAAGCCGATGCCTTCGCCGCCAATGTGCTGCCGATCATCGCGTCGTTGCGTGACTCCGGCATCGTGGATCTGCGCAGTCTTGCCGGTGCGCTCAATGCCCGCGGCGTTCGCACGGCGGGCGCTGGCACGTTTCCAGCGTCAAGAACGTCATCGATCGGGCGAGCCGGCAGCGCTTGCCGCAGAACTGGACCGCCAGCCTCACCGGTTGCTTGCTTCGACCGTTACGAGGGGAGTGATGCGACGGACGACAACGCGGCGGTTCAACTGCTCGGGCCCGTCGGTCTGCACCTTCAAGTAATGCGCGCCATAGCCCTGGGTCGCCAAGTTCTCGGGCGGCACTTGGAAATTGTCGGATAAGATGCCGGCCACGGTGGCCGCGCGGGCATCAGACAGAACCAGATTGCTCGCATCCGATCCGACTGCGTCGGTGTGCCCCTCGATCAAAAAAGTCTCCGCGGGGTTCTGTTGCAACAGCTGCAGCATCGCTTCAGCGACATTTTGAAGGGCGCCAAATTGGTCCGGTGAAAGCGCCGCGGATCCGGTGGCAAAGGTTAGATCGCCGATCTCCAGCCGCCGCACCATGTCGCGGATACGCGCCGAGCGCTTTACCTCACTGATAGAGTAAAGGCGCTCCACCCGTTCGACCGGTGGCTCGCCGAAGAACTGCTCTACCTGGCGCGCATCAGCTTGGTGTGCATCGAGCACATAGTCGCTTGCCGGTATATTCAGACGCAGCGGAGGCAGGTCATCACCGGGGTCTCGCCACTGAAGAAGTTCCCGGTCGTGCGAGTCGTCAAAGTACGCCAGTATTACCTCGTGGCCATCGCGATCAAACCGCGAGCGACGCAGAATATCTCCGTTTTGGTCGTAGATCGTAACCACTCGCACGCCGTCGGGACGCGTGATGGTTTCACGATAGCGATTCTGAGGCAGGCGTTCGTAGTCGGTGTGGTCGCGATCGCGGTTGGCGATGCGGTATTGATCGCGAGCCGGGCTGTTCACAAATGTCTCGTTACCGAGCTGCAAAACCAAACCGAAGCTCAAACCGATCGGATTGTTCGGCCGCCCGCCGGTCGTATCTCCCGCAGGAGCTTGGCCGTTATTGCGTACGTCGGGGATCCGACTGCCCGCCTTGTCTGCGCCGCCAGAGGTCGTTGAGTTGTTCTGAAAGTTCGTCGTGTTGACCGTGTTGGTGGTCGAGTTGTTGATCGTCGTTTGATTGACAATCGTGACGTTTTTGGGGACCTGCACCTGCTGTTGGGGTGCCGGCGGCTGCCCGCCTGCCGGCGTCACAATCGGTTGTCCCTTCGCCTGATCAATTGGCGCGACCGTAGCGACCTTGATGTCGGCTTGCGCGGCTTTGTCGTCCTTCGGTGGAGGGGTGGCGGCTGCATTCACGGTCGCGGCCGCTCCCGCAGGCGCAGCCTGACCAGCAGAACCCTTTCCAAGTTTGGTTTCCTTGGCGCTGTCGAGAAGCGGCGCTACTTGATCCTGCGTAACTCCCTTCGGTAATGTCTTGATCGTCTCGACCGGCTGAGCCGGCGCCGCCGCCATGGCAGTGGTATTGCCGCTGGCCGCCGGCGCGGCCTCCACCTGGATCAGCGTAATCTTGTACTGACGCAAGCATTCGCTGGTGCTCGCCGACTTGTTCAACTTGCAGAGTTCGTCAATCTTGGCTTGCGCAGTCTGAAGGTCCCCACGCGCCTTAACCGTCGCGGCTTTGTCTTGCCCAGCATTGCTGAGCATTGTTGCCGCAACGTTGAAGGATTTGGCTGCACCAGCGAGCTGCGCCGCAAGATCGCCAGGTGCCCCCCCGGCTGGCGCCGGGGTCCGCGGCGACTTCGCGACTTTCGCATCAGTCGGAGCAGCTGGACTTGCAGGAGTTTTCGGTGAGGTGGCCTGCTGAGAACCCGCGGGAGCATTGCTCTTGCCCTTCTGCCCGTTCGCGAAATGCAGCGCATCGCAATCTGTTTTGAGCTTCAAGCCGGCGTCCACGCAATCCTTGGGGAGCGTTGCAGTGGCCGCGGCATCGCTGCTGGCAGGCGAGGGAATGACACCGCCGGCCGGTGCTTTGGCCTTGTCGGTGGAGGCGGCACTTTTGGCGGCGAGGAACGAGTCACAATCGGCTTGAGTCTTTATCCTGGCGGTCACGCATTCCTTGGCCAATTGCGCGACGACCGGCTGCGGCGCAGGACCGCTGGATTGTTTGAGGGTGGTGTCGGCTGGCGCAGTAGTACTGTTTGGCTCTGAAGAGGCCCCAACATTCTTGCCTTTCGCACCTCCGCTCCTCAAGAAGTCATGGCATTCTTTTTTTGTCTTCAATCCCGCATCAACGCATGCCTGCGGTAAGGCGGCATCAACCGCGTTCGACAGAGCCGTGGCCGAGGCATCTTGTGCTGAAGCGACTCGAGGCGTGAGTAGCAAGGTGAGCCCTACGGCCAAGCAAACAGCGAATTGGTTCCGAACGACCATGATCAATTCCCTTTTGCCTACTTTGGGTCACTGCGTGGAGGGCTCGGCATCGCCGCCGATCATTTCCGCTGCGACAGTTTTCGACTCTCAGTTCAACCTCCCCGAGGCGAAATCGTTCCCCCGCAGATGAAGCAGGCGGAATCCAACTCATGTTCAATGCAGGGAGCCGGTCAGTGGCGGC
>DATCBZ010000012.1:0-2039 GCA_036511555.1 Steroidobacteraceae bacterium | reverse complement strand
GGCGACCGACAACCCGCTTAAGCCCGCGACCAGCATGTCATTGGCGCGCACGTCGAGTTCCTTCTGCGCGTCGCCGCCGCCATGATCGCCACGCGCCGCGCCAAGCTCACTGCCGGCGAGAGCGCCGTGGGCAATGAGACTTGAAATCGAGGCGCAGGCGTTGGAAAGGGCGTTAACGGTTTCGGCGACGGCGCTGCGCTCCGCAGAATTCGCCGCCCACGCCGACAGATGCTGCGCGAGCGACGGCGCGGTGCTCATGACGGAGCCTTAGCTGCCGGGGTCGCAAAGACGCTGCTGGCGCGAATATCGGCCGCCTCGATGGTAATAAGATCGTCGGCGCTGATCTCGGCGCCGATCTCCACGAGCCGCATGGCTTGTCGCAGCCGCGAGCGATCAAAGGCGTTGCGGATGGACCGCGCGTTTGCAAAATTCGGCTGCTGCCGCCGCTGCGCGATGTAGTCTCGCAGCGCCTCGCGTGCAGCGTCGCTTAGGCGGTACTCGCTTTGCTCGGCGAGCTTTTGGACAATGCTCAAAAGCTCGGCGTCGGCGAAGTCAGGGAAATGCACGTGGTGTGCGATGCGCGAGCGAAAGCCGGGATTGGACTGGAAGAACTGATCCATACGGTCCTGATAGCCCGCCAAAATCACCGTGAGGTCATCACGCTGGTTCTCCATGACCTGCAGGAGAATCTCGATCGACTCCTGTCCGTAGTCCTTCTCGTTCTCGGGACGATGCAGGTAATAGGCCTCGTCGATGAAGAGCACGCCGCCCATGGCGCGCTTAAGAATTTCCTTAGTCTTCGGTGCCGTGTGTCCGATGTACTGACCCACCAGATCGTCGCGCGTCACCGAAACGAGATGGCCTTTACGGATAAATCCCAATCTGTGCAGGATCCCCGCCATGCGTAGGGCGACGGTTGTCTTGCCGGTGCCCGGATTGCCGGTAAATGCCATGTGCAGCGTCGGTGCGCCGGAGGAGAAGCCAAGCTTCTCCCGAGCGCGGGTGACGAGTAGAAATGCGGCGATCTCCCGAATGCGCCGCTTGACGGGCTCAAGCCCTACCAGATCGTTGTCGAGCTCAGCGAGCAGCGGCCCGATTTCGCTGTCAGCGTAAAGAGTCCGCAAGTCAATGCGGCGGTTCTCCTCAGAGGCCGCAGTGGCCTCAGTTTCAGGGGTGGCATCAGCCATAGCGCTTGCCTGGCGGCTTGTCCGTTGCATATGAATGCAGGGTGTAGCGAATCGTGCGGCCACGGTCCTCGGTGCGCTGCAGCCGGAAGCCGGGCTCCTCGCTCGGGCGGTGCACAATGAATGACAGGCGCACCGTTTCCCAACCGTGTGTCGAATCGAATGCGTTGATGCGCACATATTCCTGCGGATGCGCCTTTCTGCAGGCGTTGACTTCGAGCATGACTCCCGCAGCGTCGTGCAGATCAAACATCGGCAATCCCCACATCTCCCAGTAGGTATTGCGCGGGTGCGGATCATCGGTGAACTCGACGGCGAGGGCCCAGCCCTTGCCGAGCGCGTACTCCACCTGCTTGGTGATCTGTACGTCGGTGAGATCGGGCAGATACGAGAAGGTACCTTGAGTAATTCGCATTTGATAAGACTCCGTAACTGTTACGAGACGGTTGGAGTCGTCACGTAGTCGACCGTGTCCGTCGAGGTGTAATCAAAGGTAACGTCTTTCCAGGTGTCGAGCGCGGCACGCAGCGGCTGACAGCCTTTGGCGGCGTCGGCAAGAATTTGCGGTCCTTCGGTTTTGATATCGCGGCCTTCGTTGCGCGCCAGAATTACTGCTTCCAGGGCCACCCGGTTGGCGGTTGCGCCGGCCTGAATGCCCATCGGGTGTCCGATTGTGCCGCCGCCGAACTGTAAGACGCAGTCCTCGCCGAGGTAATCGATGAGTTGGTGCATTTGTCCCGCATGGATGCCGCCGGACGCCACCGGCATGACTTTGCGGCAGCCCGCCCATTCCTGATCAAAGAACAGACCGTGTGCGAGATTTGTAGGCGTGCGCGGCTCGCGCAGCGTGTCGTA
>DATCBZ010000011.1:0-7216 GCA_036511555.1 Steroidobacteraceae bacterium | reverse complement strand
TGGATCCGGCAAACTCACGCGAGGCGCTGCGCGAAGTGCTGCTCGACATCGAGGAGGGCGCGGATCTCATCATGGTGAAGCCTGCGGGCCCGTATCTCGACGTCATCGCGCGGGTACGCGACGCCGTATCGGTGCCGGTCGTCGCATACCAGGTGTCGGGCGAGTACAGCCTCATCAAGGCGGCAAGTGAACGCGGCTGGATTGACGAGCGCGCGGCCGTATTGGAAAGCCTGACTGGCATTGCCCGTGCCGGCGCCGATCTCATCATTACCTACTACGCGCCCGCTGTTTGCCGCTGGCTGCGCAAGTGAGCGCATTTCTTGACGCCTGCCGCTGCCAGCCCACCGCCTATACGCCCATCTGGATCATGCGTCAGGCGGGACGCTATCTGCCCGAGTATCGAAAGCTGCGCTCGCAGGTCGACTTTGTCACGCTGACGCGCACGCCGGATCTCGCGGCCGAAGTGACTCTGCAACCGCTGCGCCGCTACGAGCTCGATGCAGGAATACTTTTCAGTGACATCATGACGCCGCTGCAGGGCATGGGGATTGAGCTTAAGTTCGAACCCGGACCGGTCGTTCATGAGCCCATCCGAACCGACGCACAGATCGATGCGTTGCCGGTGCTGGTGCCGGAGCGCGATGTGCCCTACGTGCTCGATGCCGTGCGCCTGGTGCGCGCCAATGCACCTCGCGGCGTGCCGCTCATCGGCTTTGCGGGAGCGCCGTTTACACTTTTCTGCTACCTCGTGTGCGGGCGGCCGTCGAAGGAATTCGCCGCCGCACGTGCCTATTTATATGCGCATCCGGACTCCGCCCAGCGCCTGTTGTCACATCTGGCAGACGCCATGGCGGCATATCTTACGGCGCAGGCCGCAGCCGGCGCGCAGGCGCTCATGATCTTTGAATCCTGGGCGGGGCTGCTTGCGGCCAAGGAATTTCAGCGTTTTGCGCTGCCGGCGGTGGAGCGCACGGTGCAGGCGCTGCGCGGTATCGGTGTACCGATCATCTATTATGCCAATCAAGGTTCGGCGCTCATGGAAGCGGTCGCGCAACTGGATGTTGCTGTAGTGGGCGTCGACTGGCGAACCCCGCTTGCTGCGACGCGCCGCACCCTGGGTCCAACCAAGGCGGTACAGGGCAATCTTGATCCGGCGGCGCTGTTTGCTTCACCCCTTCAACTGCGGCGCGAGGCCGATGCTGTATTGACAGAGGCGGGCAGCGCTCCCGGGCACATCTTCAACCTCGGTCATGGCATCTGGCAGGATACGGACCCGGATGCGGTCGCGCGGCTCATCGACCATGTGCACGAGAAGAGCGCGCGTGGCTGATTCTGATGTTGCGCTCGAGGCTGCAGATTATTTCCGCGATCTACAGATGCGCATCTGCCGCGCATTTGAATCCCTGGAAGAAAGCGGACAATTCACGGTGCGTCCGTGGAGCAGACCGCAAGGCCATCGTCTGCAAGGCGGCGGCACGATGCGTCTCATGCGCGGACGAATTTTTGAGAAAGTGGGTGTCAATGTGAGCCACGTGTGGGGCGAGCTTGCGCCACAGTTCAGAGCGCAGATCCCGGGCGCGGACGACGCAGGCGGGCGTTTTCAGGCCTGCGGCATTTCGCTGGTGGCGCACATGTACAACCCGCATGTGCCGGCGGTGCACATGAATCTGCGCTATTTGAGTACCAGTCGTGCCTGGTTCGGGGGCGGCTCGGATCTTACGCCGACCTTTCCCGACCCCGCCGACACCGCCGCGTTCCACGACGCTCTGCGCGGCGCCTGCGATACCTATCGGTCCGATGCTTATAGCGAGTTCAAAGAAGCGTGCGACCGATATTTCTACCTGCCGCACCGCAAGGAGGCGCGCGGCGTGGGCGGAATATTTTTCGATCAGCTGGCAAGCGGCGATGCATCGAGGGATTTCGCGTTTGCACGCGCCGTCGGCGAGGCGTTCCTCGGTGTCTATCCGCTCATCGTGGCGCGGCGCAAGGACATGCCCTTTGATGATGCGCAGCGCGAGCAGCTACTCGTGAAACGCGGGCGTTATGTTGAGTTTAATTTGGTCTACGACAAGGGAACTCAGTTCGGATTTGGGACTGACGCCGATCCGGAGGCCTATCTCATGAGTTTGCCGCCGCTGGTGCGCTGGTGAGAGCGGTGATTTGCTGAAATTTTCACCCATGCACGAAGTCCGTGCATGAAAGGCCGGCGCTGCTCTAGCACGGACCACTTTTAGCTCCACCTGCGCTGTCGAGCTTAAGCGCGCGAATCCTAGGTGCTTGAGCGCAGTAGTAAAAAAATTAACCACATGACGTTGGCACATCGATTGCAATGTATAGCTCGTGGATGTCGCCTCAACGTCCACAAGGGTTGATCTACCAAGATTGACCAAGCGCGCCGCCGGAACGATGCTCGTGACCCCCTCTCGGGCACGTTTCCGGCGGCGTCTTTTTTTCCTGGCCGGCGGCGACGCAGCAGGGTGCTCGCCTGCACAAGTTGCCGGTAATTAACCGCTTAAGTTCGGCCGACCGTCGGTCGTTGCTAGAATCGCGGTGTGCAGACCCCGTACACGCGCCTCACCCACCCTCTTATTGAATGGCACGCGCAGCGCGGACGGCATGATCTGTCGTGGCAGAAGAATCGCTCGCCGTACCGTGTCTGGATCTCCGAGATCATGCTGCAGCAGACGCAGGTCGCAACGGTCATTCCCTATTTCGAGCGTTTCATTGCGCGCTTTCCCAATGTAGCAGCGCTGGCTGCGGCGCCGATCGATGACGTGCTGCATCTTTGGACCGGTCTTGGCTATTACGCGCGGGCCCGCAACCTGCACCGTGCTGCGGTTTTTGTCCGCGATGAGCTGGCGGGAGAATTTCCCGCCAGCGTTGCCGAACTTATGAAGCTTCCTGGAATTGGACGCTCGACCGCAGGGGCGATTCTGGCTTTGAGCCGCGGCGAGCCGTGCCCGATCCTCGATGGCAACGTCAAGCGTGTGCTGGCGCGTTATTTCGCGATACCCGGGACCGCAACGGACCGCGCGACGGTGGAGCGTTTATGGCAGCTCGCCGCACGCTGCACGCCGCAAGAGGATGTCGCTACATATACGCAGGCGATCATGGATCTGGGAGCGACCGTCTGCGTGCGCAGGAAACCGCTGTGTTCGTACTGTCCTTTGAGCGAATGGTGCCTCGCGAGGCGCACCGGGCGTCAACACGAAATCCCGGCGCCGCGGCGCACCGCGCGCACAAGGCGCACGCGCGAGGTGTTCATGCTGGTCGCGGTGCGCGAAGACAGGACGGTGCTGCTCGAGCGGCGCCCGGAGAGCGGCTTGTGGGGTGGTCTCTGGTGTCTGCCCGAGTTCGATACCTTGTCTGCCGCGCGGGTGTACGCCGATCAGTCCCTGCAGCGCTTGCAAGGCGAGCCGCAGGCACTGGAACGCATGCAACACAGCTTTACGCATTTTGATCTCGTGATTTCACCGCTGTTGACGCATTGCAGCGGACCCGTGGGGGTCATGGATGACAGCCGGAGCCTCTGGTATAACACTCATGAACCCGCGCGCATTGGCTTGCCGGCACCGATCAAAAGTTTGCTCGATCGCCTGGCAGATCCGACCCTTTTTGACGCGCCGGTGACAGGTTTATTGGAGGGTTGAGCGTGGCCCGTCTCGTGCAATGTGTGCTGTTGAAGCGGGAAGCGCCGGGGCTTGATCGTGCACCTTATCCGGGGGAGCTCGGTCAGCGCATTTTCGAGAATGTGTCGAAGGAAGCCTGGGCCCGCTGGATCACCCATCAGACCATGCTGTTGAACGAATACCGGCTGACACCTGTCGAACCCAAGGCACGCAAATTCCTCGTCGCCGAAATGGAGAAATTTTTCTTTGGCACGGGATCCAAGGCGCCGGAGGGCTTTGTCGCTCCGACCAGTACGTGATTCGCACTTGTCATCCGCTCGGCGGATTGTCGCGTTAGGGCAGTTCAGACACCAAGAAGAGGTGCGTCATGCACACGCACGGCGAGAACATCGCAGTTTCAGACAGCGGCCAGCAACCGCTCGTTTATCAAAAACCTTTGCGAACATGGGCGAGCCGCGGTACCGGCGCCATCTGCGATCTATGCAAGGGACGGATAAATCCACAGGAGATTGAGTACCAAGTGGAGCTTGCTTCTGACGGCGTCACGCGCATGCTTTATATGCACTTCGCCTGTCACCAGCGCTGGGCATCGGAAGGGCGCAGCCGCCTGCGCTAAATTTACGTCGCGGTTGGCGCCGCGATGGTGGGTGTGCGGGACGCGTCGCAGTTGTTCGCAACACACAGAACCGCGGCTTTCGAAGCGCCGCAAGATCGCAGTGCGCGAACCACAACTTCGAGAATCAATAAGTTAGCCTTGCCGTTGCTTGACGCGTTGCGCGTAGGCCGGGTCTAATAGCTACTTCCCCTCAGCGGCCAGGTAGCTCAGTTGGTAGAGCAGCGGACTGAAAATCCGCGTGTCGGTGGTTCAATTCCACCCCTGGCCATATCCTGCTTGGTTCGTTGACGCGGATGCCCTTGGACATGACTTTTTGAAACGCATCGGTATGCCGCACACGAGGCTCGTGCGCCGCGTATTTCATAACCGCTGACGGATCAACTCCATTGCGGCATCGCGACCCGCACGAAGGGCTGATGCTGTTTGCGGCGCCCGCAGATCTGGAAGTAAAGCAGGTGCGGGCCCCGCCGACTCCTCGGGCCGCAGGAGCCGTGCAGTCGATATGTGGAGGACATAAGGCATTCCCGGGATCGGACGTTGTATTTCGCTGCCATTGAAAGTGATGGCATTTCCGGTCGGTTCGCCGACAAGCGTTCCGAGGTGGTTGTCGCGCACCAAGGTGGCAAATAGCGCCGCGCTTGAAAAGGTACCTCCGTCGATCAACACGTAAAGCTTTCGGTCACTCACCAACTCAAACGGCCGGTCGCCGAGACGCTGCGTCAGCAGTCTGAGCACCATCGATCCGGGAATCGTGTAGCGTTTGGCAGCCGACGCTGGGCCCGGCAGCCCAGCGGCTCGGAACGCCCCCGCGACAGTCGATGGTGCGAACATCGGCATGTCAGACAATAATTCGGTAGACACGCGCACGTCGACAGAGAAGCCGCGTGCGATTGAAAGACCAAGGGAGCGCAATACCGCCAGCGCGACACTGGAGTCGCCACCCGGATTTCCTCGCAGGTCAATCACGACTTTGTGCAGGTTGTGCTCTTTTACGGCGCGAATGAAAGCAGCGAGTGTGGCAAAGAATTCGTCGTTCGGATCGCACCGCTGTAGCCAGAAGAGCCCAGTCGAATCCGCCTCATAGAGCTCGTAGCCAATCCACGCGCGAGTCGGCGTTGCAGGCCTGGATGGCTGCAGGCGAACGCGCGCTGCGTCGCCTGTCACCGTGCGGTAGGCGATCTCAACGCTGCCATCAGGATCTGCGATGCCGAAGGCCGCAAGGGTATCCGCGCGGACGATCTGACGGGCGAAGCTGCTGTGTACCCAATACACGTTTTCATGCGGAATGGCTGCGATGGCGAGCGCCTCGAGGTCGTCCAGCGATCGATTACCGATCGACACGATGCGCGCGCCGGCCGGAACTTCGCTCCCCGACAGCACGAGTAACCCATCCTCCGTCCAGCCGAGTGTGATCGAGAGGGCGTCGCAGCCGGCGGCAACATCGGGCGCAAGCTCTAGCCTCAAATGGCCGTCCCCGGCACTTGCGAGCGCTATGTCTAAGCGATGCGCGAGCAACGCCGAAGTTATGGGCGCTGTGATTGACTTGGACAATAACGAAAGTTGGTTGATCGGCGGATCGGCTAAGTTCAGACGCGAAAAATAGTGCGCGTTGCGAACCTGAGTGCGTACGTATTCCGCCGCCGCTCGTGCCTGCGTCACGCTAAGAACGGCGGTGCCGCAGTTCGCCGCGCTGGCCGGTAACGCCGTTGTCATTAGCAGCAGTGCACTCAGGACGACAGTGGAAACGGCACAGCCAATGCCCACATACGGCCGTCGCCGACCTACGGTACTGATCCAATCATGGCTCATCGTTAGCTCCCTTCACCGTACTGTGCAGACTCTTCGCGTGTATGGTATGGTGGTCTAAAATCTGACCACCGGTCAATATATGCGTACCGCGAATCAAGACCGGGTTGAGGGTAGTCGTCCATGACCAAGCTTTTCTGGGAAGACCACGGAGCCGTTGCGCTACTGCGTTTCGAAGGAACGGAGCGACTGAATGCCTTCTCGCGTGATACCTACGTATCGCTCGAACGCGAACTGGCGCGCTTTGCAGGCGAGGAACGCTGGAAGGTATTGATCCTCACCGGCGCCGGACGCGCATTCTGCTCGGGCCAGGACCTCGATGAGGCGGGTGACGTCGCGTCGCTGTCAGCAGACGCGCTTCGCGGCCGGCTCGAACAGCTGCAGAATCTTACCCGCCGGATGGTCGAATTGCCGAAACTCCTCGTCGCTGCCGTGAATGGGCCAGCTGTCGGCTTCGGCGCGGAATTGACGCTGGCGTGCGACGTCCGATTCGCGAGCGAAGATGCCTACTTCATGTTTCCGGAGCTCGCGCGCGGACTGTATTTTACCAACGCGACGCTCGAGCTGCTGCCGGCGTTCGCGGGCAGTTCACGGGCCTGCGAATTGTTGCTCGGCGGCGAGCGCTGGCCCGCAAGCGAGGCGCTGGCCGCCGGCTTCGTGAGCCGTGTCATGCCGGCTTCAGAGCTACTACCTGCGGCGCAACGATTCGCGGCGCGCGCGGCGCTCGTCTCCGCTCAGGCGTTGAGTTCCACATTACGCTTCATTCGCCGGCGTCAGGCGTCCGGAATCGATGCGGCGCTGCGCTATGAGGTCGATACGTTTCTGCAAATGTGCACAGGCACGCCTCGGGCTAACCCGACTACCGCACCTGTTGGCGGGGCTGCGGCCTGATGGAAAGAGCCAAACTCGCGAGCCGTTCGTCTCTCCTGGCCATTGCGGCCGGTTTATTTTTCACGCCAGCTGCGAGTGCAGCGGACGCTCTCAAAGCTGAACAGCGCGAGCACTTGGCAACTGCCATAGCGCTCTACCAGGAGCGAGCCGGCGCACCAGCCGTGAGCGTCTACGTAGATCAAGGTGGCGCAGCGCTCTTCCGCGCCGATGTCGGGCTCGCTGACGTGGGTACCCATCAAGCAGTCGGGCCCGACTCCGTCTACGCGATCGGCTC
>DATCBZ010000010.1:0-3654 GCA_036511555.1 Steroidobacteraceae bacterium | reverse complement strand
CGATCGACACCACTCGCTTCTTCGTCATCTGCGTGAACTCGCTCGGCAGCTGTTTCGGCTCGACCGGGCCCGCATCGCTCAATCCCAAGACGCTCGCGCCGTATCGGCTCGCGTTTCCGGACTTGTCGATCGAAGACATCGCCAGAGCGGGCTTCGATACGCTGCGCTCGCTTGGCATCGAGCGGGCGCAGGCGGTTATTGGCCCTTCGCTGGGCGGTATGGTGGTGCTCGCCTTTGCCGCGCAATTTCCCGGCGCCGCTCGTCGCGTCGTCAGCATCTCCGGCACCGCCGGCGCATCGCCGTTCGCCATCGCGCTGCGCTCGATCCAGCGCGAGGCAATCCTGCGCGACCCTGACTGGCGCGGCGGCGCCTATACAGATGAGCGGCCTCCCGCGACCGGCATGCGCATTGCCCGCAAGCTTGGAATGATGACCTATCGCTCCGCGGCCGAATGGCGCGAGCGCTTCGGGCGGGCGCCGGTTGCGGCGGAGATGCGCGAAGCCATCCCCTTCGCGCCGGAATTCGCGATCCAGAGTTACCTTGAAACGCACGCGCGGCGATTCGTACGCGCGTTCGATCCGAACTGTTATCTCTATATTTCGCGCGCCATGGATCGCTTCGATCTATCGGTGCACGGCGGCACGAACCAAGCGGCGCTCGTGCATACCGGGGTCGAGCGGGCGCTCATAATTGGGGTCGAATCAGACATGCTGTTTGCCATCGACGAGCAGCGCGCGCTGGCCGCGAATTTCGAGGCGGCGGGTGTGCCAACGCGCTTTGCACCGCTGCCGTGCATCGAAGGTCATGATTCCTTCCTCATCGATGTCGAGCGTTTCGGCGCGGAGATTAGGGGCTTTCTCGCGCTGTCATAAGATGCCAATGGATGGCGGGCTTCCCATAATGCAGAATTCGTGCCGTCGGTCACATTAAGAAAATTAAGTTGTGTTAGGCCCGCTACGCGATCCCGGCACGGCATACTATGGCCGCTCGCGCAGTACAACTAACTAGAACCAAAAGAGGTCGACTGTGGAACGCCGCCTGCATACGAGGCACCGTGCACGTACAACCGTCTATATAACTGTGCCCGCTGGCCGTAGAAGGCTTTGCAGGGCGGTGAATCTGAGCGCCACTGGCGTCTTCATTGAGACGACAAATCTGGGGTTGCGCAAGGGTGAGCAAGTCGTGCTGTCCTTTGCCATTGACCTCGGAACGATTACGAAAGTGCACCGTCGCACCGCCGTGGTCGCTCACGTCTCACAGGGCGGCACGGGTCTCCTGATGGAAGCCTATAGCGCCCGATCCGGCTGATCGGCGCCCGCCTTCGCGTGTCTGCCACGCAAGAGGAAATTGGCATGGTCGCCCACAGGGGTGGCTGCCATTGCGGACGCGTACGTTTTGAAGTCACGGCACCCGCGCATCTGCAGGTTTCGGATTGCAACTGCTCCATCTGCAGCAAGTCGGGCTTCTTGCACCTCGTTGTTCCGAAGGCGCGCTTCAACCTGTTATCGGGTACGGCGAGTCTGACGACCTACACCTTTAACACCCGCACCGCGCAGCACCTGTTCTGCAGCGTCTGCGGCGTCAAGTCCTTCTACGTTCCCCGCTCCTATCCCGGGGGCTACAGCGTCAACGCCCGCTGCCTCGATGAAGGCACGGTTTGCGGACTTACAGTTGTGCCTTTTGACGGCAAAGATTGGGAAGGCCAATTTGGCCGCGGCGCTGGCGGCCCGCAGGACGATTGATAGAATGAAGAGATGCTCGTCCGCGCCTGCAGCGTCACAGATATTGATGAAGTACAGGCAATCTATGCGCACCACGTGCGCACCGGTCTTGGCACCTTCGAAGAGTCGCCGCCGTCGGTTGAGGAAATGCAGCGGCGTTTTGCGGCAGTAGCAAGCGCGAACTATCCTTTTCTGGTCGCCGAAATCGACGGCCGCGTCGCGGGTTACGCCTACGCCGCGCCGTTTCGCCCGCGCGCCGCGTATCGGTATACATCCGAGTCCTCCGTTTACGTCGCAGCCGACACGCAGCGCCGCGGCATCGGTCGGGCGCTCATGTTGCAGGTGATTGCCGACTGTCAAAAGCTCGGACACCGGCAGCTCCTCGCCGTCATCGGCGACTCCGGTAACGCAGGCTCGGTTGGCTTGCATAGCGCGCTCGGCTTTGCGCGCGTCGGACTCTTTACCAAAGTCGGCTTCAAGTTCCAGCGCTGGGTGGATGTCGTGCTGATGCAGCGCGCGCTGAATCCCTAAAGCTATTTGAAGAGCCGAGGATCGAGCCTCATGGCCTCGCCTGCCGCGCGCAGAACGCTTCGGCTCAATCCAGAAAAAAGTCCGGCAGGAAGGCCTTGGTGCCCGGCACCACCGCATAGCGGTCGAGATCGGTTACGCCATTTTCCGCCAGCAGCGTATCGTCAATAAAGAAATTGCCGGTGGTCGTCTTCGCGTTGCTGGTCAGGATCAGCCATGCCGCATCGGAGAGAATTTCGGGCTTACGACATTTTTTCGTATCGACCCCCGGAATCATCTGCAGCGCAGCGGTCGCTATGACCGTGCGCGGCCAGAGGCTGTTGACGCCAATGCCGTAGGGGCGGAACTCGCCGGCATGGCCGAGCGTGCACATGCTCATGCCGTATTTGGCGATCGTGTAAGCGACATGCGGCTCGAACCAGTGCGGCCGCATGGACAGCGGCGGCGACAGATTCAGTATATGTGGGTTGCGCCCGGCGGCGGCGCTCTTGATGAGAGACGGCAAGCAGGCCTGCGTGCATGCATAGGTGCCGCGAACGTTGACGCCGAACATGAGGTCGAAGCGTTTCATCGGCGTTGCGGTGGTGGGCGTCAGACTGATTGCGCTCGCGTTGTTGACCAGGATATCGATGCCGCCGAAGCGCTCGATGCCGGCGGCAACGGCCGCGGCAACGGCGTCGGCGTCGCGGATATCGCAGCGCACGGCGAGCGCCTTGCCGCCCGCAGCCTCGATCTGAGCGGCTGCGCTAAAGAGCGTTCCCGGGAGTTTCGGATTGGGCACCGTGGTCTTGGCGACCAATACAATGTTGGCGCCGTCGGTTGCGGCGCGCGTTGCAATTGCAAGGCCGATGCCGCGCGAAGCACCGGTGACAAACAAAGTCCTGCCCTGCAGAGTGCGCTCAGGTGTGTTTTTCATCTCAACTGCTTCGCCGGCTGTAAACCAGGGTCGATCTCAATGGGTGGCGGGCAGCGCTCAGGCGGCGCGATCGTCTTTCGCCATCGGCAACTGCACACAGGCTCAGCATTTGCTGAAATCCGGCTTGCGCTTCTCGAAGAAAGCCTGCAACGCCTCCTTTACCTCGGGACTCTTCAGGCGCTCGATGAACACCAACGCCTCCTCGCGCATGGCGCGGTCGATCTCATCCTTTGACCGGGCGCGCATGAGTCGCTTCGTGTCGCGCACCGCACCGGGCGCCAATGCCTTGAAGCGTGCGGCCATGCGTTGTGCATGCGGCAAAACCTCGGCCGCCGGCAGAACGGCATTCGCAATGCCAAGCTCGACGGCTTCCACCGCAGTGATCGGCTCGCCCAGAAGAAGCTTTTCCGCCGCTTTGGCGCGTCCCATGAGTTGCTGTAGCAGGAGGCTCGAAGCAAATTCGGGCACCAGGCCCAAGCTCACAAACGG
>DATCBZ010000009.1:0-5119 GCA_036511555.1 Steroidobacteraceae bacterium | reverse complement strand
GACCGTAATGCGATCCTCGAGCGCATGGCGCGCTATGCAGAGCGGGAGCTGGCGCAAGGCACGCGCTTGGCGGCGATCACCCGACATATGTTGGGCCTTTATGCAGGCGAGCCCGGCGCGCGCGAATTCCGGCGGATTCTGAGCCACACTGCACACGCGCCGGGAGCAGATGCGCAGTTGCTGCGCGAGGCGGGCCGCTCGTTTATTGCTGCGCTGGATGCCTAAGAGCGGCCAAGTGCTACCGAGCAGGGGGTAGATGCGTATAATCCCATACGAGCCGCCACGCGCCCGACAGCGCTCGCCGAGCGCTTCATTGGACTTGCTGCATGGGAAAAGACATCGAGCTTGCCATTCTATTCGCTGACGTCGTCGGCTCGACTCGGCTGTATGAGGCGATGGGCGAGGCGCGCGCACGCGATATGGTGGCGATCTGCATCGAGGTCATGCGTTCGGCCACCGAGCAGCATCACGGTACGGTGATTAAGACCATGGGCGATGAGATCATGGCGACGTTTCCGACAGCGGACGACGCCCTGAACGCCGCCTCGCAGATGCAGCAGCAAATCACTGCGCACGCCGAGTTGAGTGCCGACGGTCAGCCGGTCGCCATTCGTGTGGGTTCGCACTTCGGACCGGTGGTGCTCGAGAACCGGGATGTGTTCGGTTCGACCGTCCATACAGCCAATCGCATGACGAGTCAGGCGAAGGCGGGGCAAGTGATCACTACGAGCGCAACTGTTGAACGGCTCTCTCCGGAGTGGCGCGCGTCAGTGCGCCAGATTGATGTCGCAACGCTCAAGGGGCAGGGCGCAGAGGTCGCCCTGTTCGAGGTGCTGTGGCAGAAGGATGACGTCACGAGCATGGTCCCCGAGATCGCGCTCAATTCTCGCGGCGGACGCACGATGCGCTTGCGTTTACGCTGTCAGGATCGCGAACTGGTCGTAGACGATGCGCGCCCTAATATCGCGATCGGCCGCGCGGAGGACAACGACCTTGTGATCAAAGGCAGCCTCATCTCAAGATTACATGCGCGCATTGAGATCAATCGCAACAAATTTGTGCTGGTTGATCAGAGCACGAACGGTACCTTCGTGCAGGCTGCGGGAGAGGAAGATGCCTTCGTGCGCCGCGATAGTCTGCAGATAAAAGGCGCTGGCTTGATTGGCCTCGGCCGCTTGCCCGATGATGTTTCGCCGCAGACGATCCGCTTCGAATCTGAAGAAGGCTAGAGCTCTTAGCCTAAGCGTTTTTGTGTGACCGCAAGCTCCTGTAGGAGCTCATCCGGGATACGCGCCCCGTAGCGCGCGAAATACTCTGCGATCTCCGCCATTTCCTGGCGCCACAGGCGCAGATCCACGCTCAGTAGCGTGGTCAGCGATTCAGCGCTGACGCTTAAGCCGTTCATGTTGAGATCTGCGGGTCGCGGCAGCGAGCCGATGGCAGTCTCGGTTGCGCCTGCGCCGACCGTGCATCGTTCCAGCATCCAGGCGAGCACCCGCAGGTTCTCGCCGTACCCGGGCCAGAGAAAGGCGCCCTGGGCATCGCGCCGGAACCAGTTGACGTGATAGATCTTCGGTGCGCGCGTGAGCTTCGCCCCGACTTGCAGCCAATGACGCCAGTAGTCGGCAAAGTTGTAACCGCAGAAAGGCAGCATGGCCATCGGATCGCGCCGCACGATACCCGCCTCGCCGACGGCAGCGGCGGTGGTTTCAGATGCGACGGAAGCGCCGACCAGCACGCCATGTTTCCAGTCGCGCGCCTCGTACACGAGCGGCGCCACTTCGCGGCGGCGTCCGCCGAACACGAGCGCTGTGATCGGTACGCCGCGAGGATCCTCCGCGCGTGGCGAGTAGATGGGATTGTTTTTGGCGGCGACCGTAAAGCGCGAGTTCGGATGCGCGGCGGGCCCGTTCTTGGGATCGTACGGCTGCCCTTTCCAATCCAGGACAGGTTCGAATTTCTTGCGACCCTCCCACCACGGCTCATCATCGGCCGTCAGCGCAACGTTCGTGAAGAGCGTGTTGTGCCGGATCATGTCGAAGGCATTGCGGTTGGTGGCCCGATTGGTGCCCGGTACGACGCCGAAGTAGCCCGCTTCGGGATTGACAGCCCAGAGCCTGCCATCGGGCCCGGGATGCAGCCAGGCAATATCATCGCCAACGGTCTCAATCTTCCAACCCGGCATCGAGTCTGGCGGAATCAGCATCGCAAGGTTGGTCTTGCCACAGGCGGACGGGAAGGCGGCAGCAATGTAATGGGTTTCACCCTTGGGGCTTGTGAGCCCGACGATCAGCATGTGTTCGGCGAGCCAGCCTTCCTCGCGTGCCTGCCAGCTTGCGATACGCAGCGCGTGACATTTCTTGCCGAGCAGCGCGTTGCCGCCATAGCCCGAACCGAAGCTCTCGATGCTGAGCTCCTCGGGGTAATGCATGATGAAACGTCGCTTCGGATCGAGTTCACCGATCGAGTGCAGGCCGCGCACGAACTTGCCGTCGCGCGCAATGCGCTCGAGCGCGGCGCGGCCGCTGCGCGTCATGACGGCCATATTGAGGACCACGTAGGCACTGTCGGTGATTTCGACACCGCAGCGCCCGTACGGCGAATCAAGCGGTCCCATGCAATAAGGAATGACGTACAGCGTGCGCCCCCGCATGCAGCCGCTAAAAAGAGCGCGCATTTTTGCGTGCGCCTCCTCGGGTGCCATCCAATGATTGTTGGGGCCGGCCTCTTCGGTGGAGCGCGTACAGATGTAAGTGACATGTTCGACCCGCGCGACATCGTTGGGGTCGGATCTGTAGAGGTAGCAACCGGGGAATTCGACTGGACTGAGCTTGTGCAGTTCGCCCGCGCGCAAGAGCTCACCGGTGAGCTCCCGCACCTCCGCCTCCGAGCCATCGCACCAGTGCACATCCTGCGGGTTCGTAAGCTTCGATATGCTCTGCACCCACGCCGCGACCTGCGAACTGATGGTGTCGAGCGGCCGGAGCAGGTTAGGTGCAGTTGCCATACGAATGATCCTTCGACGCAAAGCTAATTATAGCCCGCTTGAACCCAAAGCCTCACGTGGCCGTGGCGGGCGGCTCTCGACACGGCCGGCCCGCGCACGGTAGCGTGCATTGCTTGCGCGCCCGCAGGGCGAGGCGCGTCACGACCGCGAATACTTATGTTTGATTTCAGAGAGATTTTCGGCCCTCGGGGGCCGCTGCAAACGGCGCTGCCGGGATTTCGCGCCCGCGAACAGCAGGCACAGATGGCCGAACGCGTAGCGCTCGCGATGGCGAACCGGAGCCCACTGATCGTGGAGGCGGGTACCGGTACCGGCAAGACCTTCGCGTATCTGGTGCCGGCGCTGCTCTCAGGAGCGCGGGTTCTGATATCCACCGGCACCCGGGCTTTGCAGGATCAGCTGTTCGCCAAAGACCTGCCGCTCGTCGCCGCCGCACTCGGGCGCCCCGCGCGCGTTGCGGTCTTAAAGGGCCGTGCAAACTACCTGTGCCATTACCGCCTGAACCAGGCGCAGGCACAGCTTGACCTGCAAGGCAGCGCGGCGCCGGATCGCTCCCTGGAGCGTGTGCGCCGCTGGGCGCTCGTGACCCGCTCCGGAGACCTGGCTGAGGTGCGTGGACTTTCCGATTCGCATCCGATTTGGCCCACGGTGACCTCGACACGCGATAACTGTCTAGGCGTTCATTGTGTGGAGTTTTCGCGCTGCCACGTGGCCGGTGCGCGGCGTGCGGCGCAGGAAGCGGATATTGTCATAGTCAATCATCACCTCCTGCTCGCGGACCTGGTTTTAAAGGAGGATGGTTTCGGCGACATCTTAGGTTCGGCTGATGCGCTCATTCTCGATGAGGCGCATCAACTGCCCGACCTTGCGACGCAATTTCTCGGCGCAAGCGTGAGTAGCCGCCGCGTTGAAAGCGTTGCAAAGGGCGTGCGGCTCGAATTGGAAGCCGCGCCACAGCCTCGCGCTTTGACGGCGAGGGCTGCCGCGGATGTCAGCGAAATACTGGATGTCGTCGAGGAGGCAGTCCGCAGGCTCGCAACGGAGCTGCCGCAGATGCCCGGGCGGATCGCCTGGTCAGAAGTACCGGGAGGCTTTGCCGACACCGCGGTGGTGCTCGCGCAGTCTCTGCACGATCTTGAGACAGCGCTTGTGAGCGCCGCGGCAGAAACACCGCTTGCTCAATTGGGAGAACGTGCAGGGGAACTTGCCGCTGCACTGGCGAGTATTGCCGCAGCGGACCCGGCTGCAGGCGCGCGTGCTATAGAGACGAGTCCGCGCAGTTTTACCTTGAGCCTGTTGCCCTTTGACATCGCTGAGCGCTTTCAGACACTCGTGCGCGCGCGCCGCTGCGCGTGGATTTTTACCTCCGCAACCCTTTCCGTCGGCGACGATTTCAGTCATTTCTCGCAGCGCCTCGGATTCAACGATGCGGCTGAACTTAAAATAGAAAGCCCATTCGACTACGCGCGACAGAGCCTTTTGTATTTGCCCTCCGGCTTACCGAATCCCGCCAGTCCCGTCTATACGGAGTCGGTCATTGCCACGGCGCTGCCCCTGATCGAAGCCTCAGGCGGTGGCGCATTTATCCTCTTCACGAGTCACCGGGCGCTCGCGCGCGGCGCGGCCGTGCTGCGCGCGCACTGGGGCGAGGCGGCGCCGCACCGTATTTATGTGCAGGGCGAAGCGCCGCGTGAACGCCTGCTCGATGATTTTCGCGCCGATGGCAATGGCGTGCTCCTTGGCACGACCAGCTTCTGGGAAGGCGTTGACGTGAAGGGCGAGGCACTGCGGCTCGTGATCATCGAAAAACTGCCATTCAGCTCACCCGAGGATCCGCTCGTGAAGGCGCGCATCGAGCACCTGGAGATGCAAGGCGGCAACGCCTTTCGCGACTATCAGTTGCCTGAGGCCGCACTCGCATTGAAGCAGGGAGTCGGCCGCCTAATCCGCAGCGAAGATGATTTTGGCGCCGTGGTCATCTGCGATCCGCGGCTCTCCAGTAAAGGTTACGGTCGGGTGTTCCTGACAGCGCTGCCGCCGATGCGGGTGACGCGCCTTGAAAAGGACATCTTGAGCTTTTTGCGCAAGCACGCACCGGCGGCCCGCCCCGGG
>DATCBZ010000008.1:0-2837 GCA_036511555.1 Steroidobacteraceae bacterium | reverse complement strand
GTTCGCTGTGCCGCGATGCCGTGCGAGCCGCCGATCTCGTGCAGGAAGCCCTTTTAAGAGCTTTCAGCAACATCGAGCGCTTCCAACCCGGCACCAACCTCAAAGCGTGGCTGTTTACCATTCTGCGCAACGAGCACTACTCGCAACTGCGGCGACAAAAGTTTGAGGCAGTGGGAGTCGACACTTCAACGCTGCCCGAGCCCAGTGTACAGCCTGATCATGACGGCGAGCTTGAGCTGCGCGAATTGCATAATGCTCTTCTGACCCTGCCGGACGGTCAGCGCAAAGCCCTGCTTCTCGTCAGCGCCAGCGGTTTGTCGTATGAGGAAGCCGCCGCGATCTGCGGTTGCGCTGTCGGCACGATTAAAAGCCGTGTCGCGCGTGCACGCGAGATGCTGGTTGAAATGCTCGACGGCCGCGCGCCGCGCGGCCCTCAGCCACGTCGCGCGGCGAGTCGCTCAGCAAGTCGCGCCAGAGCGATGCCGTCGACGCGGCAGGTCTTCCACTCATCCCTTACGACCGCACCGAGCTTGTGATAGAAGCCGATTGCGGCTTCATTCCAGTCAAGTACCGCCCATTCGAGCCGGCCGCAGCCGCGCTCGAGTGCGGCGCGCGCAAGCCACGATAAAAGCGCGCCACCCACCCCGCGGCCGCGCAGCGCTGGTTTGACGTACAGATCCTCAAGGTAGATGCCCGGTCGGGCTAGAAAAGTTGAAAACGAATGGAAAAAGAGCGCGAACCCGACCGGCGCACCGCCCACGCATGCAAACACGACTTCCGCAAAGCGCCGCTCCCCAAAGAGCGTTCGACGCAGCGCATCCTCAGTTGCGACTACCTCGTGAGTCAGATGCTCGAACTCGGCAAGCTCGCGGATAAACTGCAGCACAAGGCCGACTTCGGTTTCCTCGGCCGGCCGTATGCTGACGCCTGCCATTGCGCTCATCAACCGGTACTCTGCAAGCCCTGCGCGATTCCGGCGATGCTCGCAAGCAGTGCCTCAAATAGATCGCGGTCGGAGCGTTCGTTGGCGCGCCAGCGCTGCAACAGATCCACCTGCATGAGGTTCATTGGATCAACGTAAGGGTTGCGCAGTTGCAGTGCGCGCTGCAGCGTGGGATCGCTGTCGAGGAGCGCGGCGCAGTCCTTCACTTGCAAAACATGCTCGCGTGCCGCTGCGTACTCCAGACGAATGTCGGCGAAAAAACGATGCAGCGGCGTCGGTGCGAGAATGTTGTAGGCCTGCGCAATTTCAAGGTCAGCACGCGCAAGCATTGCCTCGATATCGTCGATGAGATTACGCAGGAAGAACCAGTTTGCGTATCCGGTGCGCAAAGTTTGCAGGCCAAAGCGTCCGATAGCGGCACGCAATCCGGTACCGGCGCCATACCACCCCGGAAGCATATGGCGCGCCTGTGTCCAGGCAAATACCCACGGTACGGCACGCAGACTGTCGAGGCCTTCGAGCTCGGCGCGAAACACCGGCCGCGAGGCGATCTGCATCCTCTCGATTACGTCAATCGGCGTGACGTGGCGGAAATAGTCGTAGAAGGCGGGCTCTCCGTGCACTAGCCGCCGGTAGGCCGCGCGACTTTCTTCGGCAATCACTTTCGCGCAGCTAAGCAGCGTCGGATCGTCGCTTGGCAATGTGCCCGCGCGTGCGGCAAAGGTACACAGTGACAAAGCGTTGAAGGCGCGCTCCAGAGTGCGCATCGCAATCGGTCGAAGACCGTAGCTCTGCTGCACCACTTCGCCCTGCTCCGTCAGACGCAGCACGCCGTTCACCGCCTCCGCCGGCGCGGACTTCACTAGCGCATCGATGCGGCCGCCACCGCGCGCAATACTGCCGCCGCGACCGTGGAAGATCACGTGACTTTCGTGCTCCGCAGCCAGCACCTGTGCGAGCGAGCGCTGCGCTTCATGGATAGCAAAACGCGAAGCACAGGCGCCGCCTTCCTTGTTGCTGTCGGAATAACCAATGAGGACACATTGCTTTCTGCCGCGCGCTTCGAGGTGGCGCCGATAGCGCGCGTCCGCCAAAAGCTCGTGCATCGTCTCCCCGCACTGCTCCAGAGATCCGATCGAGTCAAACATGGGTGCGAAATCGAGCGCGACCTCACCCGAACGCTTGTCGTATGCCTCTGCCCAGCGCGCCAGCAACAGCGCCGCGAGTACGTCGTCGGCACCATTGACGCCGCTGATGATGAAGTAGCCGACCGCATCGGGACCGTAACGGTGACGGCCCTGCATCACGGCATCAAACACGGACAAACTTCTTTTGCCGAGCGCATCAAGTTCGGCACGCGGGCCTACATCGCCCTCGAGCGCTGCACCCAGCAGTGAGCGGCGCTCGCTGCGCGCGCGCGCGCCCCAGTGCGGATCGTCAAGTCCGCGTGCCAGCATCTGATGATGCAGGCTCGTGTGCTGCCGGACATCGAGTGTTGCGATATGAAAACCAAACGTGTCAATGCGGCGCAGCAGTCTGCGGACGAAGAAAAGGCCTGCGTTTGCTCCCTTATTCGTGTTTAAGCTGTCGGCGATCAGCTGCACATCGGCGCGAAACTGCCGCGGCTGCTCGTAACCATTGGCCCGCCCGGCATAGGTGTGGCGCAAGCGCTCGCCGATCTGCGCAAGGTACACGCGATAGGGCATGCGATCGTGGCGGGCGGAGACACTGGTACGCGCGCTCGGCAACAGCGTCATGTAGTCGTCGATGCGCGCGGCGAGCGGCGCGGATACGCTAATGCGACTCGCGCTCTGCGAGAGCTGCTGTATGAGCGTTTGGCATTCCTCAAAGTAGGCATTGAGGATCATCTGTTGCTGCCGCGCAAGCGTCTCGC
>DATCBZ010000007.1:0-5060 GCA_036511555.1 Steroidobacteraceae bacterium | reverse complement strand
TCCCATCATGCTCGCAAGCCTGCCGCTGGCCGCCGTGCAACCGACGCCCTTCCAGCGCGACCTGTCGCCCACGCATGCGAAGCGGCTCGCCGAAAAGATCGACGAGACCGGCGCGTTCTTGGATCCGCTCATCGTCGTGCGCGGCGAGGACGGCCGCTTCTGGACGCCCAACGGCCGGCACCGGCTCGCCGCAGCCAAAATGCTCGGGCTGCGCCAGATCACCGCACTCGTGAGTCCGGAGGAGACTCTCGCCTACCGGATTCTCGCGTTGAACACCGAGAAGGCGCACAACCTCAAAGACAAGAGTCTCGAAGTCATGCGCATGGCGCGCAACCTTGCCAAGCGCGACGGCCACAAGCACGAAGCGGACTTCGAGGCGCAGTTTGAGTCGGCGGAGCTGCTGACGCTCGGCTTGACCTACGATAAGAATCCGCGCTTCGCCGGCGGCGCCTACAGTTCTTTTCTGAAGAAAGTTGACCGTTTCAGCGCGCGCCCGCTGTCCGCAAGCTTGCGCGACCGGACCGCATTCGCAGCGCGCCTGCAGGAGATTGATACGCAGGTGAAGCGCATCATCGCCGCTTTACAGGCGCGCGGCTTCAAATCCCCGTACCTGCGCAACTACGTCGTCGCACGCATCAACCCGGTACGCTTTCACAAACCGAAAAAAGGCGACAGCAAGCCTGCGATGCCGATCGCGCAGGCGCTGACGCGCATGGCCGCGAGCGCCAAGAAATTCAACGTCGAGTCCGTCTCAAACGCGGACCTTGCGTGGGTGGCCGTGGGCGCCGGTGCGCACGACTAGCGCGCTCGCGAGGATCCTGCGCCGCTCAGATCTCCGCCCAGCCTTCAGATAGAAGACCACACTGCCTTGCAGTTTCGACTCGATTGCCGCGCAGGCGGCACAAGATCTCGCCGCCGAACTTCAATGTGCCCCACGGCCAGAAGATATATCCCGCCGCGGATCTGTCGAACATATTTCCATGGCCGGTCAAGAAGCCTTGGGCACCGGCATCATGAAATTCTGCATGAACGGTGCGCTTACCATCGGCATGCCGGACGGCGCCAATATCGAAGTCTGCAATGCGGTCGGCGCCGCAAACTTCTTCATGTTCGGACCGACCGCGCAGCAGGTGGCTGAGCTGCAAAGGCAGGGCTATGCCCCCCCGCGCCTGCTAAGAATCGAGCAGCGAACTGCGCGCGGTCATCGACCTCATCCGCGACGGCTTCTTCGGCCGCGGTGACAGCTTGCTATTCAAATCCCTCATCGACGACCTGTTGCAATGGGATCCGTATATGGTGCTTGCGGATTATCAGCCGTACGCCGATTGTCAGGAACGCGTCAGCGTCGCTTACGGCGCCGCGCAGGCTTGGAGCGCCATGTCGATATTGAACACGGCGCGCGCCGGCAGCTTCTCATCCGATCGCACCATCGCCGAATTCGCGGACGACATCTGGCAGGTGCGACGTGCGCCGGTGAAGCTGCTGTCGCAGCATGATGCGAGTTTTCGCGTGCCGCGCTAGCGGCGCGCGTTACTCTCACCTGGCCGCTACCGCTGCCCGAGTGCGCGCACCAAGCCGCGCAGGCGATCCTCGTCGGGCCGGAAGCGTCCGACCGAGGTCTGATAGACAGGCTCGCGCACCTGCGCCCTGCTCGCTGTCTGTATCGGCCGCGCCGTCCGGTAAAACGCAAGACACGCGCTCTGCCACTCAAGACCGCAATACTCGATGATCCGCCGCGCTTCGGCTTCAAAATTGGCGACCAGCTTCTCGTACTGAACGTTGAGCATGGCCCCTGTGGGCAGCACTTCTTGCCAGTGAGCCATCAGCGATGCGTAGCCGCGATAATAGCGACCGAGTTCGCCGAGCTCATAGGTATGCGGCTGATGGTTGGCAAAGAGCGTCGCGAAACACGAAAGGCACGTATCAATCGGATCACGCATCGTATGAATGATGTGCGCATGGGGAAATACGAGACGGATAAGCCCGACCAGCATGAAATTTGAGAGCAGCTTGTCGGTGCTGCGCGGAGCGCGCTGCCGCGGCGAGCTACTGTGCGCGCCCGGCGCAGCGCTCAGGCGTTGCGCGGCATCAACACGAACGAGATAGGATGCGCCGATCGCGCGCAACGATTCCTGCGGAAGGCCGCACACGAGCTCCGGAAACGGCGCACGCTCAGTTCCGGCCGCCAGCACTTCGGTCACGGCCTGCTGCAGAGAGTGCCGCTCGCCGGCGGCAAATACAGCCGTGTGGCTGGCGAGCATCTGCTCCACCAGCGTGGACCCTGATCGCATCATGCCGACAATAAATATGGGCTGCTGCGAGGAGTGTCCATGACCGCCCTTGCTGCGCATCAGCTCTGCCGTAAAGGTAGCGCGAATGCGCTCGAACAGACCCAGCATCCGCGCCTCGTCGTAGACGATTTCATGACGGCGCAGCGCATTGCCTTCAATAAGGTGAGCGAATGACTGCGAGTGCGCGCCGATGTCTGCCAGTGCCTTGGCCAAGGCGAAGTGCAAGAACACCTGTTGATCGCGAGCAAGCGCTGGTAAATCAAGCGCCAACTTTTTCATTGCCGCAAGATGCGGATCTTCAGCAGTCAATTTCCCTGAGCTCACCAGAGCAAAGTACGATCTCGTTCTGCGCGGCTCGAGCCGCAGCGCGGCTTCGAAAGCATGCCGCGCATTTGCGGCGTCGCCGAGCTCCGCCAGGGCGTAACCCAGGCAGTCGTAGCCACGCGCCTGGTTGGGATTGATGGCAAGCGCCCGACGGTACGCGGCGAGCGCTTCGGGATAGCGATGCAGTGACTGCTGGATGTTGCCAAGTTTCATCTCGGCTTCAATGCAACGGGGGTCTACGAGCAGCGCGTGCTCGAACTCGGCGAGCGCCTCGACGGGCCTTTCAAGCACCTGCAGCACGTCCCCGAGAAGGAGCCGGGCGGCGACGGAACGCGAATTCAGGGCGAGCGCCTTTTTGTAGCTTGCCAGCGCTTCGTGCGGACAATTCAACGCCAGATGCGCGTTGCCCAGAGCCAATTGCGCGTCAACGGAATCCGGCCGAGCTGCCACCACCTTGCTGAAGCAGACGAGCGCGTCGGCATTCCTGCCCAGGAGAAAACACTGTTTACCGAGGTTGCAGAGCGCATCGACGTTACCGGGCTCGATGGCGAGCGCCTGCTGCAAATGGGCGAGCGCTTCGTCATTGCGCTTGAGGGCTGCGAGCGTTGTGCCGAGATTGCTATGCGCCATCGCATAGCGCGGCGCGATCAGGAGCGCGGCCGAGTAGCACTGTAGCGCCTCCTCATAGCGACCCAGGGTTTGAAGTGTGACGCCGAGATTATTGTGGACTTCGGCGACCGCGGGATTCTGTGCCGCTGCGCGGTACAGAAGCGCTACGGCTGCGTCCGCTCGTCCCTGCTGGGCGCAGATGAGACCGAGGAAGTAGAGCGTGGCGAAATGATTGGGATCCAATTCGAGCGCGGCTCGATACACGCGTTCCGCGTCCTGTAGTTTGCCCTCGACCTGCAACTTCGCGGCTTCCTGGACGAGCTTGGCGTGCGTCGCCGTCGGGGACGGTGTATCGGCTGATTGCATGGCGCGTGGCTTTGTTTGCTTTGGCCCCGGGACGGCGATACGCGCCAGAGCCTCCGAGCCCACAGAAGCATTGAATATACCGCAGACGGCGGCAGGCAGCTTCGCCCTGGGTACGCCGGCAAGCTCAGTTGGGTTTTTGCAGCGCGGCGCGCGCACGGCGCGTCGATGCGGATCATGCTTTGCCTTTTCGGCCGCAATTGCAGCTGCGGCGGGCTTCGCCAGCGCCACCCGGACTGCCCTACACGCGTGCAGGCCTGCGACATCTCGGCGCGATCGCGTAGTTCGGCTGTAAGAGTAAAGATAACGCGATGCTGGAATCGGTGTTTGAAGAAGCACAGCAACGCTGCCACCGCGTAGTTCGATTGCGCAACGAGAATGCGCCGCTTGATCGCGGCGCTCAGCTTTGCTGAGGCGCTCTCTTTGAGAAGGCGCACCCGCACCGCGTAGCGCCAGGCGAGGAACAACACCAAACCCCGGAACGTCAAGTTGACCCAATAGATAATGAGTGCGCGGTGCGGTACGCGATGAATTCGGCGGGCAGAATGGTTGACAACGGCACGGTCGCGACCGCCAGAAAGCCGATGTGGATCCACGCCCGATCCTGATCGGCGCGTTGCCGTTGATTGAGCGCTCCGCCGGCGATGCGCTTATAGAAGTGTTCGAGCGGCGGCTCGGCGACGCCTGCAGTTTCGCTTTGGCGGTGCGTGAGGCGAGCCAGTGTCGATGTAGAAGTGACATTGTTAAACGTCCGCTGCGGCACGCGGCGTTGCTGAACCTCAGGCCGGTGCCTAGACTCTAATGCATGATCGCAGCGGAGAAACGATGCACACCTGGAGCAGGCATTTCGCGGGGAGTTGGCGGCGGGTGCTGCCGGTACTGCTGGCGCTTGCGCTGGTAGCCGTCGCAGGTGCGGATGAGTCCGACCCCTCCGGCCGGGTCGCGCGGCTGGCATACCTGCAGGGACAAGTGTCAATCGAGCCCGCAGGAGTCGATGACTGGACTGCGGCTGACTTAAACCGCCCCGTCACGACCGGAGACAAGCTCTGGTCTGATGCGGCCTCGCGCGTCGAGCTCAGCATCGGCTCGGCAACCATGCGCCTCGGCGCGGCGACCGGATTTTCTTTCCTCAATCTGGATGATCACATTGCCCAAATGCAGCTGACTGCCGGCACGCTCATCATTCACGTCCGCAACATGGACGCGAACGACATCCTGGAGGTGGACACGCCGAACGTTGCGGTCACGCTCTTGGGTCCCGGTGATTACCGCGTCGCGGCCAATGATGCGGGCGATGCGAGCGTCGTCAAGGTGAGCGGCGGCAGCGCCTCGGTCAGCGCCGGGGGACGGGAGTTTAGCGTCCAGCCACAGCAGCAAATGACCTTCACCGGAACAACCGCCGTAGCCGCGACGGCCGCGGCGCTCGGGGCGCCGGACGCGCTTGATACCTGGGGTCTTGAGCGCGATCGGCGC
>DATCBZ010000006.1:0-3397 GCA_036511555.1 Steroidobacteraceae bacterium | reverse complement strand
GTCAGGCACCATACATAGGTGTCGGCGTGGGCGGCGTTAATAGACGCACACTTCACAGTTTTATCCGCCCACTATCCGCCCACTATCCGCACACTCCCGAGGTCAGACAGGGAACGCTGACCTCCGCATCCGCGATTGCTTGCAATCGAAATTCCTGAGGATCGACTGAATGCTGAGATTGCGATGGCGGCGTCCGCGGCGGGCGCTGTCGCGGTTGCTCTCGCTGCAGTTCTTATTGTTTGGTTCGCAGCTAAGCATGCCTGACGCGTGGGCTGGCGATCGGCTGCTTGCAACCGGTGGCGTGACTGAGATTGAGGGCAGCGGCGGCGGAGGACTGACACCGTGGGCTCTCATCACGGGGCTCGGTACCAACCGCGAGATCGGCGCGAGCGCCGACTGCACGCGTGTCAAGCCGCAGAACTTCGACCTCGAAAGCTGCGGACTTGCCGTCGGCATCGATAACCGCGTCGAGCTATCGCTCGCGCGCCAGATCTTCTCGCTCGGCGATGTCGTGCCCGGATCTTCGATCAGTCAAAGCATCATTGGCGCCAAAGTGCGTTTGTGGGGCGATGCCGTGACTGATCAGGACCGCTGGTGGCCGCAGGTTGCAGTCGGCATGCAGTATAAGAAGAACTCTGATTTTGATTTCATTCCACGCGCGATCGGCGCCAAGAGCGCTGCGGGGATTGATACCTATTTGAGTGCAACCAAGCTCTATCTCGCGGGCCCGTTCGGACGCACGTGGCTTGTAAATCTGACGCTGCGCGCCACGCGTGCGAATCAGTTTGGCATTCTCGGCTTCGGTGGCGATCGCAACGACGGCTATCAACTCATGGGCGAGGGCAGCGTCGCCATGTTCCTGAACGACAATTTAGCCGTGGGTGGCGAATATCGGCAGAAGCCCGACAACCTGCGTGCCTTTCGCGAGGACGATGCCCACGACGCCTTCATGTCGTGGTTCGTGACCCGGAACTTCTCGGTGACGGCCGGCTATGTGGATCTTGGCAACATCGCCACCCACGCAAGCCAACACGGCTTGTACCTTGCCTTGCAGGCAAGCTTTTAAGCGCAGGTCAGGCTTTCTTGACACCTGCCGTCGGTGCAGGCTCGAAATTCAAAGCCGCGCCGTTCATGCAGTAGCGCGCGCCGCTGGGCTGGGGACCGTCAGGAAAAACGTGTCCCAAATGGCCACGGCAGGCCGAGCAGTGCACTTCGGTACGTTGCATGTTGAAGGCGCCGTCATCCGAAGTTCCAACCGCGCCTTGCAGCGGTGCGTAGAAGCTCGGCCAGCCCGTGTCACTGTCAAATTTCGTATCCGACTTGAACAGCGGTTGACCGCAGCCCGCGCAGCGGAATGTGCCGCTGCGGTATTCGCTATTGAGTGGACTCGTTCCCGCGCGCTCAGTCCCATGAGCACGCAGCACCCGGTATTGCTCCGGCGTGAGCTCTCGCTGCCATTGCGAGTCGGACTTTTCAAGGCCCTGTGGCGCGGCGTCTGACTGTTCTTTCGGCTGCATGGCTGTCTCCATAAACATGTGTGCGAGCAAGGATCTATCCTACCGCGTCGCACGCGGCTTGGCGCCGTCGCTACGGCGCGCGAAAATCTGCTGCGTGAGAAACACTGCGCGCACCCAAGCTTTGTCCTGAGCTCTTTGCAGTCAATGCAAGATATGGGTGCGTGGCGCAATTGCAATGCGGCCGTCCGCACGACTCGGCGTGCGCGGGGGGTTTTACTCGACCGCGGGCGCCGCGGCGTGCCGTGTGAGCGCATGCCAGGCGGAAAGGGTCTGCGCGACGCTCCACGCCTGTGCGAAACAGCCGCGCGGCGCGTGCGGCGCATCGCCGTCAAAGATCTCGCCGATCGTTCCGAGGCAACCCTCGGTAAGATGCGGCGCAAGTCCCGCCAGCAGGCTCAAGGCGTAATCCCCATCCTGATAGACGCGGTGGTGCGCAAGGGCGAAAGGTCCCAGAAGCCATGCCCACGCGGTGCCTTGGTGATAGGCGCGATCACGCTGCTCGGGACCGCCTTCGTACACGCCGACGTAGCGCGGGTCGGCGGGCGCAAGAGTGCGCAGACCCACCGGCGTCAGGAGCTCACGTCCGCAGGCATCGACGACGGCCCGCGCGCGGCGCGCATCGAGGAGCTTCGTTCCGAGTGACACGGCAAGGATCTGATTGGGACGCAGGCTTGCATCGACGCGCCGGCCGCGCGGGTCGAGCTCGCCGTCGGGCGTGTCCACGACGTCATAGAGATAGCCGCGCGCTTCGCACCAGAAGGCGCGGGCGAACGCACGGGCGACCTGCGCCGCATTGCGCTCGAACTGTTTTGCGATGCGCTGCTCGCTTAGGAGCTGTGCCCACCTCGCCATGCTGGCCAATGCAAAATGCCACAGTGCATTGATCTCCACGGGCTTGCCGATGCGTGGCGTGATCGCCTGGTCGCCGACTTTGGCATCCATCCAGGTGACCTGCGCGCCAGGTGCGCCCGCGTGCAACAGGCCATCCGCCGCATCTACTTTTATGCCGAAGCGCGTGCCGCGTTGATGCCACTCGATAAGATCGAGCAGCACCGGAAAGAGTTCGCGCAACAGGTCCCGATCGCCGCTTGCTTCCACGTACGCATGGACGGCATGGAAATACCACAACGTGGCATCCACCGTGTTGTATTCAGGTGCTGCGCCCTGATCGGGAAAGCGGTTGGGCAGCATGCCTTCGCTTGCGTAGCCGGCAAAAGTGCGCAGGATCGAAGCTGCCACCGAGTTGCGCTGTGTCGCAAGAGTGAGGCCGGGCAGAGCGATCATGGTGTCGCGCCCCCAGTCGCTGAACCAGGGATAGCCTGCGATGACCGTCGTGCCCGCGCCTTTGTCGTCGGCGGCGGCGCGCGCCACGACAAATTGATCGCTCGCGCGGGTGAGATCACGAATCCACGGCGGAACGCTTGCGGGTGTGGGCGTGAGGAGCGAGTGGCGGCGATTCACCTCCTCGGCGAGCGCCCCGGGCATGGGTGCCGGCGGCATGCTTTCAGCCGTCGCGATCCATGTGACGGTTTCACCCGCTGTCAGTCGCGCCTGAAAAGTTCCGGGCCGGAACAGATCCTCGAGTTCATCAAGGCCGCGCTGTGCCTCCACACGATGGCGCAAGCGCCAATACCACTCGGTGCCCGCGACGAACTTGCCGCGGTCGATGAGCAGCCGATAGGGGTGCGCACCGGGGGATGCGGTAACGCGGCAGCTCTTCGCATCGCCTGCGACATCAGGAGTACCGCCGCCCTGGGAGTGCTGGTGATAATCGCGATAGGTGCACAACGGCAGCAGCGACAGATCAAGTGCCTGCGAAGCATGCTTGAGCGTGAAGCTTACGTAGGTCGTGTTGCTGCCATGAGCCATCCAGATGCGCT
>DATCBZ010000005.1:0-3561 GCA_036511555.1 Steroidobacteraceae bacterium | reverse complement strand
TATGTAGTCAAATGGCGACAGTGCCTTCAGGCGCGTTTTATCGGCCGGCGCAAGCGGCAGTGTGTCGATGAAGGCGGCGAGGGATGCCGCATCGATAACCCGTCCACGGGTGAATTCCTTCAAGCGTTCGTAGCCATTCGGCACGCCGGCAGCGCGCAGCACCATCTGCACCGGCTCGGCGAGCACCTCCCACGCGCCGTTCACATCCGCCTGCAGGCGCGCCGGATCAGTCACGATTTTCTCCAAGCCACGCGCAAGCGCAGTAAACCCGATCAATGCGTGTCCGAGTGCCACACCCACATTGCGCAGCACGGTCGAGTCAGTCAGGTCGCGCTGCCAGCGTGAGATCGGCAGCTTCTCGGCAAAATGCCGCAGCAGTGCATTGGCCACGCCAAAATTGCCTTCAGCATTTTCAAAATCGATGGGATTGACTTTGTGCGGCATGGTGGAGGAGCCCACCTCTGCCGCGAGCGCGCGCTGCCGCAGGTAGCCCAATGAAATATAGCCCCAGAAATCTCGGCACAGATCGATGAGAATGACGTCGAGCGCTGCGAGCGCATCGCAGTATTCGCCAATCCAGTCGTGCGGTTCGATTTGCGTGGTGTGGGCGTTGTATTCAAGGCCGAGCGATTCAACAAACCTGCGGCTGACGGCAGGCCAGTCAACGCCGGGCGCAGCGACCACGTGCGCGTTGAAATTTCCCACTGCACCGTTCCATTTGCCGAGCACCGCGACGCGCTCCCAACGACGCCGCGCGCGTCGCAGGCGCGCGAGAAAATTGGCGACCTCCTTGCCAAGCGTCGTCGGGCTTGCAGCCTGACCGTGCGTGCGCGCGAGCATGGCGGTGGCGGCCTCATCGTGCGCCAGGAGCGCAAGTTTGACGTCGAGCCCGTCAAGTGCCGAGGTCAGAACCGCGCGCGCCTCAAGCAGGAGCCGCGCATAACTTAAATTGTTGAGGTCCTCCGAGGTGCAGCCAAAGTGCACGAGTTCGAGGAGCTCGGCAGTGGCTCCGGCTGCCAGGAGTTCCTCGCGCACGAAGTACTCGACCGCCTTCACGTCGTGGTTGATGCGCGCCTCAATGCTCTTTACCTGCGGCGCGGCCGCGTCCCCCGGGTCGCGCGCCAGCTCCTCGGTGCGTTTTCGCACTTTAGAGTTCAATGCCGCATGCGGCAACTGCGGCACGGCGCTGCAAAGCTGCAGCAGCCACAGCGCCTCGATGCGCACGCGCTCGCGAATGAGACCGGCCTCGGATAAGAGGGCGCGCAAGGGTTCGGTTGCGGCCCGGTAGCGGCCGTCGATGGGCGAGAGCGCATCGATGGAGCTCACAGACATGCGTTCTTAAGGTGCGGCCTTGAAGTGATACGATTTGCATCATATCGCATCCCAACCGCCTTTCGGAGCCCGCCCGCATGACGACTTCCTTTCGTATCGAGCGCGACAGCATGGGGGAGCTTGAAGTGCCGGCACACGCGCTGTGGGGCGCGCAGACGCAGCGCGCCGTACAGAATTTTCCGATCAGCGGGCTTGCGCTGCCGGCGGCCTTCATCGCAGCCCTCGGCCTTGTCAAACAGGCCGCCGCCCGCGCCAATGCGGCGCTCGGCCTTTTGCCCGCGGATGTCGCGCGCGCAATCGACGCGGCGGCGGCAGAGGTCGCCGCCGGCAAGCACGCCGCGCAGTTTCCGATTGACATCTTTCAGACCGGCTCGGGCACGAGCACCAACATGAACGCGAATGAGGTGATTGCGCATCTTGCTGCGAGCCGCTTGGGTCGCGCCGTGCACGCGAACGATCATGTCAATATGAGTCAGAGCAGCAATGACGTCATTCCCACGACGATCCACGTCAGTGCGGCGCTCGCCCTCGAGCAGAGCCTCATTCCCGCGCTCCAGCATATGGTTGCGGTCCTCGCGCGCAAGGAGAGCGAAGTGGGCGCCATCGTCAAGACCGGCCGCACGCATCTTATGGATGCAATGCCGATGACGCTCGGTCAGGAGCTGTCCGGCTGGCGCACGCAAATGCAACATGGCGGCGCGCGCGTGGCCGCAGTCATGCCGCGTCTTTTGGCCCTCGCGCAGGGCGGCACGGCGGTTGGCACCGGCATCAATGCACCGCCGCAATTCAGTGCGCGCTTCTGCGCCGAGCTTGCCGGTCTTTCGGGTCTTAAGTTCGTGCCGAGCGAGAACTTCTTCGAGTCGCTTGCCTCCCAGGATGCCGCGGTTGAACTTTCCGGACAGCTGAAGACCATCGCGGTGGGCGTCATGAAGATTGCCAATGACCTGCGCTGGATGAATAGCGGGCCGCTTGCGGGCTTGGGCGAGATTGCTTTGCCGGCGCTACAGCCCGGCAGCAGCATCATGCCGGGAAAGGTCAACCCCGTGATACCTGAGGCGGCTGCCATGGTTGCCGCGCAGGTCATCGGCTACGACACGACGATTACGCTTGCCGGACAGGCGGGTAATTTTCAGCTGAATGTCATGCTGCCCGTCATCGCTTACGATCTTCTGGAGAGTATCCGCTTGCTCGCCAACGTCATCGTCGCACTCGCCGACCGGGCGATCGCGGGCTTCACCGTCAATCGCGAGCGGCTCGCCGCAACCCTTGATCGAAATCCGATTCTGGTAACGGCTTTGAATCCGGTCATCGGCTATGAGAGGGGCGCCGCGATTGCAAAGCAGGCCTACGCGCAAGGACGTCCGCTGCGTGAAGTCGCCGCAGAGTTGACTGATTTATCGGCCGCGGAGCTTGCAAGCCTGCTCGATCCTCTAGAACTGACGCGCGGTGGCGTCAAAGGTGGCGGCGGCGGCGGCTGAAGACCATTAATGGCAGTGACCGACTGGAAAGCACGTATCGCTGAGCGCCTTGCCGGCAGCGCGCCGCGCCACGCGCAAGCCGACTGGCTACTGCCGGGGCTTTCGCGCGAACAGACCCATGGCTACGCAAGCTTGCTGCCGCCGCAGCTGATCCCGGCAGCGGTGTTGGTGCCGCTCGTCGAGCGCGCCGGGATACTGTCGGTGCTTTTGACGGAGCGGGCAGTGGAGCTCAAGCGTCACGCTGGACAGATCTCCTTTCCCGGCGGACGGCTTGAAGCCGATGAGTCTCCGCGGGCGGCGGCGCTGCGCGAGGCGCGGGAGGAAATCGGGCTTGAATCCGCCTTCGTGTCGGTGGTGGGCTATCTTCCGGATCACGTGCTGTTGAGCGGCTTTCGCGTCACTCCGGTGGTCGGTTTCGTACGGCCGGGCTTTGAGCTGTCGCTTGCGTCAACTGAAGTGCAAAGCAGCTTCGAGGTGCCATTGAGCTACGTATTTGAGCCGGCGAATCATCGTACGCGCCTGCGCCGGCTCGCAGACGGCGCGGCAGAACTTGAACTTCGCGACATTCCGTTTGGCGCGCACAATATTTGGGGCGCAACCGCTGGGATGCTGATCACCTTATATCGGCTTTGCACAGACGAGCCCGCGCCGTGAGGCCGCCCGAGACAGCGCTGCGTGCGCTTTTGGATGTCATGGCGCGGCTGCGCGATCCGGCGAGCGGCTGCCGCTGGGATCTGGCGCAGGATTTTCG
>DATCBZ010000004.1:0-3673 GCA_036511555.1 Steroidobacteraceae bacterium | reverse complement strand
GAGGAGTTGCATCAAACGTTCGGGTTCGACGGGTTTGGTAAAGTGGTGATCAAATCCGGATGAGCGCGCCCGGGCTTTGTCGCTGTGCTGTCCCCAGCCCGTAACTGCGACGAGTCGCAATGGCGATGCGGGTAAGCTTTCGCGCAGCTTCCGCGCCACCTCGTAGCCGCTCATGCCCGGCATCCCTATGTCGAGTAACGCGAATTGCGGGTCAAACCCGACCACGGCTTGCAGCGCTGCGGGCCCGTCATGGACCACCATCACCTCGTGGCCCTCCATGCGCAGCAACATCGCGAGGCTTTCCGCCGAGTCGCGGTTGTCGTCCGCTATCAACACGCGGCGCTTGGGCGCCGCACGCGGGCCCGTTCGAATGGGATCGCCGGAACCGAGGGGCATGCCGAGCGCGCCGATGGGTAGGCTGACTGTGAATTCGCTGCCCTGTCCGAGACCGGCACTCTTAGCTTCGATACGTCCGCCATGTAGTTCAATGAGTCCCTTCGCAAGCGCAAGTCCGATGCCTAGGCCGCCATCCGAGCGGTCGTGCGTGGCCGCGACCTGCGAGAACATCTGAAAGATGCGGGGCAATGCCTCATCGGCGATTCCTATGCCGTTATCGATAACCTGAATGGTCACGCTGTCGGTGCTGCGACGGGCGACGAGCCGAATGGTCCCTTCGGGGTCCGTGTACTTCGCGGCATTCGTCAAGAGGTTAGATAGTATCTGCGCAATTCGCATCGGATCGGCGCTGAAGTAGGTCTGCTCGGGGCAGAGGTCGACCGTGAAGTGATGACGCTTCGCATCGAGCGTCGGGCGCGCGGTCTCCACGGCCGCATCTATCACCGAGGCGAGCTCGGTCGCCTGCTTGCGCAATTGCAGCGTGCCGCGCGTGATGCGCGAAACATCCAGCAGGTCATCGAGCAGCAGTGACATGTGCTGGACCTGGCGCGATATCACGTCATGACTCCAACGCTTCTGCGCCTCGGTCGCCGATGGCATCTTTGAGATCAACGCCGCCTGACGAATCGGCGCGAGCGGATTGCGTAATTCGTGTGCGAGGGTTGCGAGAAACTCATCCTTGCGCCGATCCGTCTCACGCAGTGCCGCTTCTGCCTGTTCGCGCCGCGCGATCTGCGCCTGCGCGCCCTCGTACAAGCGCGCATTGTCGATTGCCACTGCCGCCTGGGCGGCAACGCCCAATATCAAACGCTCAGTGCGCGCGGAGAACATGTTTGGTTGGGAATGCCCGAAGAAAAGACCGCCGATGACTTCGCTCGAGCGCGAGATCACCGGGACTGCAAGATAGCTTCGAATGAGCGTCGGCGCGCCGGCGTTCGCTGCTGAGCTTGCATAATCGGGGTCGCGCGTGATGTCCGCCAAACGCACCACGCGCTCGCCGCGGAATGTCGGATTGAAGATTGGGGTGTTGCGCGGCAACCCCAATTGCTCGAACGCCTCGCGGGCGGCGCGCGAGCGCGTGTGCAGAGAATTGGCATCGGCTCGCCGCACGATCACGTTGTCGCAGAATGCGCCAAACTCAGCAGCGCTCAATTTTGTGGCAGCGTCGGTGACGCTCGGCAACAACGTCTGCAGGTTAAGCTGCGCGGCTATGGCCGTGCCGGTCTCATTCAGAAGTTCAAGAGTCTCGGATTCCTGCCGCAGCGCCAGCTCCACGCGCCGTCTGACTGTGACATCGTGAAACACCATGACCGCCCCGATGAGGCGCCCATGTGCGTCGCGAATCGGCGCAGCCGTGTCATCGATCGGAGTTTCCGTGCCGTCGTTGCTGACGAGCGCCGTATGATTGGCAAGCCCCACGGTATTGCCGTCGCGCAGCACCAGGCGAATCGGGTTGATGACGGGCGCACGGGTAAGCTCATTGATGATGCGAAAAACCTGCTCGAGCGGTTGCCCGGCCGCCGCCCTCGAGCTCGAGCCAGTCATCCGTTCTGCCACCGGATTCAAAAACGTTATCGCGCCGTTTACATCAGTAGTGATAACGGCATCGCCGATGCTGGACAGGCTCACTTGGAACCATTCGCGCTGCTCTTCGAGCTCTTGCGTTTTCTTCTCGAGGGCTTCCTTCGTAACCAGCAACGCCTCTTCGGCGCGGCGGCGGGCGCTCAAGATGCTCTCGGCATTCTTCAATGCAACCGAGCGCAGCTCCGCGTCCTCGGCGTCATCGTCTGCCATTAACTCGCTCCGAGTAACCGCTGTGCGAGCGCCGTGCCATGCACACGTGCACGAATCTTGGCAAACGCCGTCTCGCGCGAGGTTGACGTGTCATCGCAGAATGGTGAGAAACCGCAGTCATCGGTGGTGCCAAGCTGATCGACCGGTACGTACTTGGCAGCTTCCAGAACCCGGTCACGTATTTCCTCGGCGGTTTCGACCCGCGGATCGATCGGGTTGATCACGCCAACGAAGATGAGCTGCCCTGGTTTGATATGGTCGCGGATAATCCTCAGCACGCGCGTTCGATCCGGCTCTGCGGCCAAGGCGACGTAGAAATTTCCGACTTTGAGTTCAAATAAGCTCGGCAGGAGGTCCGCGTAGTCCGCATCCGCACTGTGCGTGGAATCCCGATCGCCACCCGGACAGGTATGCACGCCGAGACGCTGTCGATCGGCGGACGAGAAACGCGCGAGCGCGAGGTTGTTCAGATCGATAAAACTGTCGAGAAGGCTTCCTGACGGATCCAGCTTGACGGCCAGGCGCGCTTCGGTGAAGTCGATTTGCACCCGGTAGGCACCGCGTTGCAGGCAACGGCGTACCTCGGTTTCATGCTCGCGCAAGAGGTCATCGATGAACTCTTCGCGCGTGTATGTGGCGATGCCTCCGGGCGGGTATAAAAGACTCAGAGCTGACGCGGAGATCACCGCTTGCTTCAGGGGCACGTGCGCGCACTTCAGCGCTGCATCGAGGTAGGCGTCTGCATAGCGCTTGTAGCGGAAAGGTCCCGCTGTCAGTCGCGGCATGCGCCGCACGTGGCCCGCGGCAAAAGGGATCTTGAAGCCGTCCGGCGCCGTGTTCGGCAAGCCGTGAACGCTGTAGGTCCAAAAATTGTGATATTTACGCTGCTCGCCGTCGGTGATGACCGGTGACCCCGTCGCCTCGAATTGTTTGATTGTGTCGCTAACAGCCGCTTCGTACAGAGCTTCGAGGGATGGGTCGGTTCCATCTCCGACGGCGGCCACGGCTGCGACGAGTCTGGCAGGTCGAGGAATGCTGCCGATCGGCTCGGTGGGAATCATCGTGGACCTTTTGACCCCTCGGGTCAGGCCCGATTTGCGAGAGCCGCGAATGTATCACGGCAAACCTTTGTGCAGTATCTGTCGCCCGAGCTAACGGGGCGCGGCGCGACTACTTCTTTTTTCGGCTGCTGGTCTTTTTCTTTGGCACTTTTCCACCCTCGCGGCGTGCCTCGGAAAGGCCGATCGCGATTGCCTGCTTGCGGCTGGTGACCTTTTTCCCCGAACCGCCGCTTCGCAACGTGCCTGCCTTGCGCTCGTGCATGGCCCGTTTCACCTTTTTCGCAGCCTTCGATCCATAACGTCTTGCCATTTCGCTTGCCTCTGCTCTGCGTGACTGACCTGATGAATTTCGCAACGAGACGGGCGATCACAGATCGGGATCGAGGAGTGCGTCGACTTCGCGCTCCGCGTCAAACCAATCT
>DATCBZ010000003.1:0-2511 GCA_036511555.1 Steroidobacteraceae bacterium | reverse complement strand
TCGGATGTTGATAAGCGCGGCGGCCTGCACACCGGTTCAGTGCTCATTGCAGACATGACGATCGCCGGCGACTAGGGTGCGACGGGCGTGGGTGCGCCGATGAGGTCCTGCAGGCTTTCGTTGTCGCAGGCCGCGCGCCAGGCCTGCTCGAGACGCCTGTTCAAGGCGTCCACTGCCGGCACCGGGGTGTTCTTGGCGACGAAATCACCGCTCTTCTGATTGCGCACGACCGAGAGGATCTCCTGCAAGGGAATGGTGCTGGGTTCGCGGGCGAGCGTGCACTCGTCATCGTGACTGACCTTCAATAACCCCGCATCCTCCAGCGTGCAGGCGATGCGCGTGACCGCGAGGCCCGGCAACCCGAACTCCCCGGCCAGGCGGTGAATGCTCCAGTTTTGAGCACCTTGCGCGCGCGCCTGCGCGATGCAGTACATGAGTTTCAGAGCGAGCTGCTCCGTCTCGATATTCGAAAGCCTAAGCTCGCGCAGGCCGAGCCGCAGGTAACTCGGATTTTGAATGTAGAAGGACAGCTGCGCGCCGGCGAGCAGAATCAGCCAGCCAAAATAGGTCCAAAGAAGCGCCGCGACGATGAATGCGAATCCGGCGTAGACAATCGTGAGCCGTGTTGAGAGCACGACCATGTTCGTAAACACCTTGCCGACCGCCGCCCACACAAAGCCCGCGGTTGCGCCGCCGATCAGGGCCGGCAGCAGCCGCACCCGGGTGTTCGGAATGAACATGTAGAACACGACGAAGAAAACCGTAACCATCGCATATGGGGCGATGCTGATGGCGGCGCTGCGCAGGCGCGCAAGCGGCGCAAGATTCACCACATCCTGCAGCGGCAGGTTGGCCATCGCCACGTGTGACAGCGCAAGAAATCCGACCATCAAAATCGGTCCGATGATGAGCAGGCTTACGTATTCGGTGAGCCGGCGCGCGAAGCTGCGCGCATGCTGCACCCGCCATACGAAATTGAAGCTGTCCTCGACTTTCTTGATGGTGCCGACGAGCGTCCACAACAGCACCGCAAGTCCTACCGTGCCGACGACGCGGTTACTGACGCGGCCGACGAAGTGCATCACGCGAGTCGTGATCTCGGCGGCTCCGGATTCGCCCATGGGACGGAAAAACTCGTGAACTATCGGCTCAAGGTCGCGGCTCATGCCAAAGGCGGCAAGGATCGCAAAGCTGATGGCGAGCAGCGGGATGAGCGACAACAGCGTCGTGTAGACAAGGCCCATCGCGCGCAGGTTGATCTCGCCACCGAACAGATCGCGGATCACCGCGTACGGATAGCGCAGCACGCGCACGATCGCCCAGCCCAAACCCGCGCCGTTGGAGCGCGGCCCAAAGAACAACCGGTCGAATATATTCCAGGCTCTCACCCACATGGCATCATGATCCTCGAATTGCCAGGCAGAAGGTAACCGGAGTACACGGCAATGCCGACCTTCTCAAGGGGGGCGATATTCTCTTCGATCGATACACTGACAGGCAGGCCCCACCACCAGTCCCGAGCGCATCCTGCGCAAAGGTCAAACCCCGTGAGCCATACAGGCGAGAGCCCGTGCAAGGGCATGCCGCTGTCTCGCTGACCTGGCACGCCCAGTTCCAGATGGTGTTGACCTCCAGCGCAGCGATGTTCAGCCAAGGATACGATTCGCGCTTCACCTTTAATCGCAGGGTGCGCGTACACACTTTTACCCGTACGACGCCAGCTAAGCAGCCGATGCGCTGCGTTCGTGAGATTTCGGGCCTCCCCGCACCGACATTGTTTCGTCCGGCGTCATCGTGTCTCAGTACAGGTGGATGCAAGAGGGCATTGAAGCACAGCGATCCGAACGTGGTCATGCGACATTTAAGTCCTCTGCGCTCGATTGGAGGGGCTGATTTGCACCACAATTCCCAGATCGACATTTCGCCATCACGACATCGAAGCGCACCGGTGCCGAGCGGGAAAGAGAGGGTGTCAGCAGACTCATGCATTTCGCAGGCGCTCCTGCTGCTTCGCCATTGCGCAAGTCGTTGGCGGGTCGCAACATCCGTCGCGCTTCGTAGTTGATACCGCCCCGAATGAGTGCACTCACTGAATTCCCGCACCGCATCGTGTGCCTGACCGAGGAGACGACCGAGACCCTCTACCTCCTGGGCGAGGACTGGCGCATCGTGGGCATCTCCGGGTTCACCGTACGTCCGCCGCGAGCGCGGCGCGAGAAGCCGAAGGTGTCGGCGTTCACGAGCGCCAAGATCGAACGCATCGTCGAACTCAAGCCGGACCTCGTGCTCGGGTTCTCCGACCTGCAGGCCGACATTGCAGCCTCTCTCATCCGCGTCGGCATCGAAGTACACGTCTTCAATCACAGGAGCGTCGCCGAGATTCTGCGCATGATTGGGGTCCTGGGCGGCATGATCGGCTGTGCGGCGAAGACGGCGGCCCTGGTCGGCAGGCTTGCCGGCGGCCTTGCCGATATTGCCGCGCGCGCATCGGTATTGGCGCGCCGCCCGCGT
>DATCBZ010000002.1:0-7809 GCA_036511555.1 Steroidobacteraceae bacterium | reverse complement strand
CGCATGGAGTGGTTCGAAAACGTTGCACGGCACACGCGTCTGCCGTCGCGCCAGTTTGCCTACAGTCTACTGACCGGCAGCCAAAGAATTGGCCATGAGAACCTGAAACTGCGCGACCACGCCTTTGTTGAGGACTACGAGCGCTGGCTCGCGAGCGAACACGGTACCGGCAGCGAGCCGCGTCCACCGATGTTCCTGCCGCTGACGCTGCGTGGGCTGACGCTTGCGAACCGTGTGATCGTATCGCCCATGGCGCAGTACATGGCACGCGACGGATTTCCGGGAGAATGGCATCTGGTGCATTACGGCAGCCGTGCCTTGGGCGGCGCCGGGCTCATCTTTACGGAGATGACCTGTGTTTCTGCTGAAGGCCGCATCAGCTACGGCTGCACGGGACTTTGGAGCGAGGCGCAGCGCGACGCGTGGCAACGGATCGTGAGTTTCGTGCATGAGAACTCGCAGACCAAGTTCTGCCTGCAGCTGGGTCACAGCGGTCGCAAAGGCTCAACCCAGCTGGGCTGGCAGAAGCCGGACCATCCGCTCGCGCAAGGCAACTGGACCATCTATTCGGCCTCCGCTGAACCCTACATCGAAGGCGTGAGCCAGGCGCCTCAGCCCATGACGCGGGCTGACATGGACAAGGTGCGGGACGATTTTGTGCGTGCCGCACGCTTTGGTGACACTGCGGGCTTTGACATGCTCGAATTGCATATGGCGCATGGCTATCTCTTGGCGAGTTTCCTCTCGCCGCTCACCAATCAACGCACGGATGAGTACGGCGGATCGGTCGAAAACCGCACGCGCTTTGCGCTTGAAGTGTTCAACGCGGTCAGAGCCGCGTGGCCGCAGGAGAAGCCGATTTCCGTGCGAATCTCGGCAACCGATTGGGCCGCCGGCGGCTTAAGCGAGGAAGACGTGCTGTATATCGCTCGTGCCATGAAAAACGGCGGTGCCGATATTCTCGATGTTTCAACGGGCCAGACCGTGCCGACACAGAGCCCGCTCTACGGGCGGATGTGGCAAACACCTTTTGCCGATCGAATCCGGAACGAGGTCGGCATTGCGACAATCGCCGTCGGCAGCGTCTACGAGCCCGATCACGTGAACTCGATCGTAGCGGCAGGCCGTGCCGATCTGTGCGCGATTGCGCGCCCGCATCTGGCCAACTCTGCCTGGACCCTGGAGGCCGCCGCCCGGCAGGGATACGGCGGACAGTGGTGGCCCGAGCCTTATCGGTCAGCGCAGCAGCAGCTCGAACGCAATCTGCAGCGCGCGGCGCAGACAGCCGGCCCCGTATGACCGGGATGACGCTCGGCGGTCAGCATGCGCTCGTGAGCGGTGCTGCGCGCGGCATCGGTGCCGCGATCGCGTATGCACTCGCGGCGGCCGGGGCGCGTGTCAGCCTGCTGGGACGCAATCTCGATGCGCTGAGCGTCACGGCCGCGAAAATTATTGAAGCGCATCCCGCAAGCCAGACGTCAGCCATCGCTGCGGATGTCTCCGACAGCGCGGCGGTCCACAAGGCCATGACGAATGCGCACGCACACTTTGGGCCCGTGCAACTGCTTGTAAATAATGCAGGTCAGGCTGAGAGCGCGCCTTTTGTGAAGACTGACGAGGCGCTCTGGCAGCGCATGCTCGCGGTGAATCTGACGGGTACTTTTCTTTGTACGCGTGCAGTGCTGCCGGACATGCTCAACGCAGGCTTTGGCCGCATCGTCAACATTGCAAGTACCGCGGGCCTGCGCGGTTACGCCTACGTAGCGGCGTACACCGCATCCAAGCACGGCGTTATCGGCCTTACCCGCGCGCTCGCGCTCGAAGTCGCAATGAAAGGGATCACTGTCAACGCCGTCTGCCCTGGCTATACCGATACCGACATGGTTCGCGATGCCATCGGTAAAATCGTGACGCAAACCGGCCGCTCCGCCGATGAAGCACGTGCAGCACTCGTGCGCACCAATCCCCAGCAGCACCTTATTGATCCCAAGGAGATCGCGCAAACGGTAGTTTGGCTGTGTGGACCGCACACCGCCAGCATTACCGGGCAGTGCCTCGCAATCGCCGGCGGCGAGGTCATGGTATGACTAAAGGTAAGGCTTGCGTGCAATTGACTGCCGCGCCGTTTGATGCGGAAACGCGCGTGACCGCCGACCATCACGAGTCACTGCGCGTATGGCTGCGCATGCTCGCGTGCACTAATCTCATCGGCAATCATGTGCGGCAGAAACTGCAGGCGCAGTTCAATACCACACTACCGCGCTTTGATCTCATGGCACAGCTCGAGCGCGCCCCGCTCGGCCTTAAGATGGGTGAGCTCACGCAACGGCTGATGGTGACCGGCGGTAATGTCACGGGAATCACCGATATGCTCGAACAAGAAGGGCTCGTCGCACGTGCCGCGGATCCCGACGATCAACGCGCCTTTCGCGTCAAGCTCACGACGGCGGGCGAGGCACAGTTTCAGCGCATGGCGGCAGCACATGAGCGTTGGGTGATCGACCTTTTTGAGGATCTGACCGTGAAACAGAAGTCGCATCTGGCGGAGCTTCTCGCCGCGCTAAAGCTGAGTGCTGCGCAGCGCCTTGGCGCGCGCAACCGGATGCGCCCGTGAACTACACGCAGCTCACGCCGCAGCACTTTTTGTGGAAGCTCGAAAACAGCGTCGGCGTCGTCACCCTGAATCGACCCGAGCGCAAGAACCCGCTGACCTTTGATTCCTATGCGGAGCTGTGCGAACTCTTCCGCGGATTGCAGTCGACAAAAGAGGTGAAGGCGATCGTCGTCACGGGTGCCGGCGGAAATTTCTGCTCCGGTGGAGATGTGCACGAAATCATAGGTCCGCTCACGCGCATGGATGGCGCAGAGCTTCTCAAATTCACGCGCACGACCGGCGACCTTATTATTCAGATGCGCCGCTGCTCGCAACCGATCATCGCCGCTATCGACGGCGTGTGCGCCGGCGCCGGTGCCTGTATCGCAATGGCCTCCGACATGCGTCTGGCGACACCCGGTGCACGCACTGCATTCTTGTTTACGCGCGTCGGCCTTGCAGGCTGCGACATGGGCGCCTGCGCCATACTGCCGCGCATCATTGGTCAGGGACGCGCCTCGGAGCTTCTCTACACGGGCCGCGCCATGACTGCAGAGGAAGGCGGGGCCTGGGGGTTCTTCAACCGCATTGTCTCAACGGCAACATTGCAGTCGGAGGCCATGCAGCTCGCGGCAGACATTGCGCGCGGGCCGAGCCTCGCCCACGCCATGACAAAAAGAATGCTTCATGAAGAATGGAGTCTGCCGCTGGATGCCGCCATTGAAGCGGAGGCTCAGGCGCAGGCGAAGTGCATGCAGACCGAGGACTTCCAGCGTGCCTACCGTGCCTTTGCCGCCAAAGAGCGCCCGGCCTTCAAAGGCGATTGATGCTAATGCAGCCGCTTCCTCACCTCGACATGCCGTTCTTTACGGACGAGCATCGCACCCTTGCCGCCCGCGTCTCATCCTTCGGCGCGGAGCGTACGCTTGAGGCCAGCCGCCCGGAAGATCGCGACACAACCGATGCAGCCTGCCGCGAGCTCGTTATCGGTCTCGGCCAGGCAGGACTTCTGCGCTATTGCATGCGCGCGGAGGATGGCGGCGCGCTCAAGGATTTTGACGTACGCAGTCTTGCGCTCATCCGCGAGACGCTGGCATGGCACGATGCTCTAGCGGATTTCGCATTTGCGATGCAGGGCTTGGGCAGTGCGCCCATCTCTCTCGCCGGGTCCGCAGCGCTGAAGAAGCACTATCTGCCAGCGGTAGCCGAGGGCCGCGCGATCGCAGCCTTTGCTCTGTCCGAACCGCAGGCAGGCTCCGACGTCGCCGCGATGGAATGCAGCGCCCGCAGCGTCGGCGGCGATTACATTCTGGATGGCAGCAAGACTTGGATATCAAACGGCGGCATCGCTGACTTCTACTGCGTGTTCGCGCGCACCACTGCCGCCCAGAAGAAGAGCGATGGCGCAACCCTTGCGCAAGGCATCAGCGCCTTTGTTATCGACGCAGGACTGCCCGGCTTTCTGATTGAGGAGCGTATCGACTCCATGTCGCCGCATCCTCTTGCCACGCTGCGCTTTGAAAATTGCCGGGTTGCCGCCGCGCAGCGCCTGGGCGCCGAGGGCGATGGCTTCAAGCTCGCTTTGCGCACCCTCGACATCTTCCGCACCTCAGTCGCCGCCGCCGCCTTGGGGTTTGCACGGCGCGCGCTCGACGAAGCACTCGCACACGTACAAGCGCGGCGCATGTTTGGACATGCGCTGTCCGACTTCCAATTGACGCAGGCGGGTCTTGCCGACATGGCAACTGAACTGCAGGCGGCAACCCTTCTTACCTATCACGCCGCCTGGCGTCGCGATCAGGGACACAGCGTCACGCGCGAAGCGGCCATGGCGAAGATGACCGCGACCGAGTCCGCGCAGCGCGTGATCGATCGCGCGCTGCAGATGTTTGGCGGCCGCGGCGTCATGCGTGGCGAGATCATCGAGAAGCTGTATCGTGATGTGCGAATTCTGCGGATTTATGAGGGAGCGACCGAAGTGCAGAAACTCATCATCGCGCGCGAGCTGCTGAAGTCTGAAAAGAGATCCGCGTCGTGAAAGCGGCGCGCTTCGGAATTCTGCAACCGCCAAACTGGCCGCGGCCAAAGGGCTTCAGTCATGGCATCAGTGCGCGTGGCCAGTTGCTCAGCATCGCAGGCCAGGTCGGCTGGGATGCGAGCGGGCGTTTCGCAAGCGAACGGCTCGCCGATCAGGTCAAAGTAGCACTCGAAAACATCGTAGCGGTGCTCGCGGCAGGCGGCGCACGCCCCGACCATGTCACGCGTCTCACCTGGTACGTCACAAGTCGCGAGGAGTACTACGCCGAACTGCCCGCCATCGGCGCGAACTATCGGGCAGTGATGGGACGGCACTTTCCGGCAATGAGTGTCGTACAGGTGGTGGCACTCATGGAAGCACAGGCAAAGGTTGAGATTGAAGCGACCGCTGTCATTCCCGATGAGAACTAGGAACCACATCGATGTGGCGACCCGCTGAACGGATCCGCCATGACCCGAGCCCCGCGACCTGGCCGACGGCGCAGGCCGCGGGACGCTCACGCCTGTTCTCGCCGATCCGGGTCGGATCCCTTGAGCTTGCGCACCGCACGTGGGTTCCGGCAATGGTGCCGTGGCGCGCAACCGAAGCGGGCGAAGTCACCCCGCAGGTGCTGGCGTGGTACGAACGATTCGCGCGCGGCCGCCCTGCCGCAATCGTGGTTGAGGCGACCGGAATTCGCGACATCCCAAGCGGCCCGCTGCTGCGCATAGGCCACGACCGTTTCATTCCCGGCCTCGCCGAGCTTGTGCGCGTCGTGCGCGCAGCCAGTGCCGGAGAAACGCGGCTTTTCATTCAAGTCATCGATTTTCTCGCCATCAAACGCAGGCCCGAGCCTGCCAAGTTCTTTGCGCGCTTCCTCGCAATAAGCTCCGCGCACCGCGCTGCGATGGGGCGCGCGGACGCCTCTGACACTGATGTGCGTCGCTGGCTGTCGTCCCTTGATGCAGCGGCGCTTGCCATCGTTCTCACCGCACGCGAGCTTGAGGCGCTGAACGCGGGTTATCGCGAACGGGTGACCGACACGCATCTTGCGCATATAAAGGAGCTGCCGCAGGTGTTGCCCACGCTGTTTGCTGACGCCGCGCGGCGCGCGCGCTGTGCCGGCTTTGACGGCGTTGAGCTGCACTACGCACACGCTTACACCATGGCCTCCTTTCTCTCCGGCCTGAATAACCGCCAGGACGGCTACGGCGGCGATCTTGCCGGCCGTGTACGGCTGCCGCGCGAGGTGTGCGAGCGGGTGCGCGCTGAAGTCGGACCGGATTATGTTGTCGGAACTCGCATCCTCGCCGAGGAATGCATCGACGGCGGCAGTACACCTGCCGAGAGCGCGTTCTTCGCTTGCGAGCTGGCACGCGCAGGATTGGACTTCATCTCGCTGTCGCGCGGTGGCCAGTTCGAAGATGCGAGCCAGCCAAAAGCGGGCGAAGCGGCGTATCCCTACACGGGGCGCAGCGGCTACGAATGCATGCCTTCGTACTACTCGGATGCAAAAGGGCCGTTCGGGCGTAACCTCGCCCCCGCCGCGCAGGTGCGCGCTGCACTGCGCGCCAATGGACTTGCAACGCCGGTCGTCGTTGCCGGCGGCATACACAACTTTGAGCGCGCAGAAGCTGCGCTCGCGGCGGGCCACGCCGACATAGTCGCCTTTGCGCGCCAGTCGCTGGCGGATCCGGACTGGTTTCAAAAGGTGCGGCTCGGCCGCGGCCACGAGGTGCGTCTGTGCGCCTACACCAACTATTGCGAGGCGCTCGACCAGCGTCATCGCCAGGTCACCTGCGCACTTTGGGACCGGCTTGAGCTCGATGAACCCGGGCTTGCACTGTCCGACGACCGCAAACGCAGATTAACGGCGCCCCGATGGGAGGCACAATGAGCGACCTGGTTTTGTTTGAGCATTTTCTTTACGACGCGCACGGAGCGGGGACATGACGAAGCAATCCGATACTTTGGGCGCCTTGAGCGCGGCAATACTGAACGGCACCATCCGTGTAGTTGACCTCACGGTGCCCCTGGAGCCCGCCACGCCCGTCATCAAGCTGCCGCCCCAGTTCGCGCCTTCAAATTCCTTCTCACTCAACGAGATCTCGCGCTATGACGAGCGTGGTCCTGCCTGGTACTGGAACAATTTTGCGTGCGGCGAGCACACCGGCACGCACTTCGACGCGCCGATTCACTGGGTGACGGGCAAAGACCACCCGAACAATGCGACTCACAATATTCCAGTCGAGCGCTTTATCGGTCCCGCTTGCGTCATTGACGTGGCCGAAGGCACGCGGGCGAATTCGGACTTTCTGCTCACGGTAGAGATCATCGAGGCCTGGGAAGCCAAGCATGGCCGCATCCCGGCGCACGCCTGGGTCCTGGTGCGCACCGACTGGTCCAAGCACGCAGATCCCAAGCAGTTTCTCAATATCAAGGATGACGGGCCGCACACGCCCGGGATCCATCCCAAGTGCGTGCCGTTCCTGGCGAAAGAGCGTGATATCTTAGGCGTTGGAGTTGAAACCGTCGGCACTGACGCCGGTCAGGCTGCAACCTTTGATCCTATGTTTCCCTGTCACACGATCATGCACGGCGCCAACAGATTTGGCCTCGCAAGCCTCACCAATCTCGACAAGCTGCCGCCGACCGGTGCGATCGTCATTGCGCCGCCGCTCAAAATTGTGAACGGCTCGGGCAGCCCACTGCGAGTACTCGCACTCGTGCCCGCGTAGGTTGTCACCATGGCCGAACGTTCATTCTCAAAAGAAGTCGAGTCGCTGCGCCTGGGTGCGGGCGAGGAATTTCGCGGCGAGGGCATTCTCGCTGTGACCAAGGCTCTGTTGCAGTCAGGCGTCGCCTACGTCGGCGGTTATCAGGGCGCGCCAATCTCGCATCTCATGGACGTGCTCGCCGACTCGCAGCCCATCTTGGATGAGCTCGGCGTGCATTTCGAGGCAAGTGCTAGCGAGGCGACCGCGGCGGCGATGCTGGCGGCGTCAATCAACTATCCGATGCGGGGCGCCGTGACGTGGAAGTCCACCGTCGGCACCAATGTCGCGGCCGACGCGCTCGCGAACCTCGCCTCGGCGGGAGTCAAGGGAGGCGCCCTCATCATACTGGGCGAGGATTACGGCGAAGGCGCGAGCATTATGCAGGAGCGCACACACGCCTTTGCGATGAAATCGCAGATGTG
>DATCBZ010000001.1:0-6168 GCA_036511555.1 Steroidobacteraceae bacterium | reverse complement strand
CTCCTTCGGCCCCTACCGGCACGATCAGCCGGCCGCCTGGCTTCAGCTGTTGCAATAGCGCTGCAGGCACTGCAAGCGGTGCGGCGGCAACCAGAATTCCATCGAAGGGTCCCTGCGCTTTCCAGCCGACGCTGCCATCGCCGTGACGGAAGCGCACATTTTTGATACCCAATTCCTTGATGCGTTCTTTGGCTCGTTCCAGTAACGGCCCAATGCGTTCGATGCTGTAGAGCGTGGTGACGAGCGGCGCCAACACCGCGCTCTGATAGCCGCAGCCGGTGCCGATCTCCAGCACGCGCAGCAAAGGCCCGCCCTCAAGCAGCGCTTCGGTCATGCGGGCAACAATGAATGGCTGCGAGATCGTCTGGCCAAACCCGATCGGCAGAGCGGTGTCTTCATAGGCGCGGCTGCCCAGCGCCTCATCAACAAAGATATGCCGCGGCACGTTGCGGATGCGATCCAGGACTTGCGGATTGAGGATGCCCTGATCGCGCAGCCGCTGCACCAGACGGTCGCGCGTTCGCAGCGACGTCATGCCGATCCCGCTCATGCGCACGTCAGTCATCGAGTCCTGCAAGCCAGCTCTTCAGGAGGGGCAGTGCCGCGTGGCGCGTGAGATCGATCTGCAGCGGCGTGACCGACACAAAGCCTTCGGCGACGGCGTCAAAGTCGGTGCCGGGCCCCGCATCCTGGCCGCGCCCCGCAGGCCCCACCCAATAGACCGGCCGACCCCGCGGATCAAGCGCCCGCTGAATGGGCTCGGAGCGGTGCCGAAATCCGAGCCGCGTGGTCCGATACCCCTTCAGGTTTTCGTAGGCCACATCGGGCACGTTGACGTTAAGAATGAGCGCCCGATCAAGCGGACTCCTTAAAAGCTCGCACACGAGACGCGCGGCGACCTTGGCGCCCGCATCGAAGTTCACAGAGCCGCGCCCTTGCGTGCACAGCGACACGGCGATCGCCGGCAGGCCGAGGAAGCGCCCTTCGATGGCGGCGGCGACGGTCCCGGAATACAGCACATCGTCCCCCAGGTTCGCGCCATCGTTGACGCCGGAGACGACAATGTCGAACTCGTCGCGGAAAAAGCCCGATATCGCCAGGTGCACGCAGTCGGTGGGCGTGCCGGCGACAAAATAGACATTGGCATCGTTCTGCACCACGCGCAGCGGTACATCCAGAGTCAGCGAGTTACTGGCGCCGCTGCGATTGCGCTCCGGCGCCATGACGGTCACGGTGACTTCGGGAATCTCGCTCAGTGCAGCTGTCAGGCGGCGGATCCCGTCGGCACGGTAACCGTCGTCGTTACTAATTAATATTTTCACTGCGGAAGGAGTGGGACTACCGCCCTCGGCGGGCGCGTCAATATACTCAAAAGCACCGAAGCGGAGGTAGCGTGAAGCGCATTTCCGACGAAGATGCGGAACTGTTCCGAGCCGCGGTGCGCGACGTCAAGCCGCTTGCACCCGGTCCGCGCGTGCCCGCCGTCAAAAAAGTACCCGGTCGCGCGCGCTTCACGCGCGCAGATCGCCAAGCGGTGCTGCAGGAGAGCCTCGAAGGGCCCATCGGTGACGACGCGGTTTCGGGCGGCGATGAACTCGTCTTTCGCCGCGCGGGAGTGCAGCCGCTCGTAGTGCGCAACCTGCGCCGTGGCCTGTACCGCGTCGAGGCCGAGTTTGATCTGCACGGCCTCAACGTCACTCAGGCGAAGACAGCGCTGACGGCATTTCTCAATGAAGCACTCGCGCGCGACTACCGCTGCGTACGCATCGTGCATGGCAAGGGACTGCGTTCCGGAACCCGCGGGCCGGTATTGAAGAACGTCGTCAGCAACGTCCTGCGCCGCATCGTGACCGTCGTGGCGTTTGTTTCGGCGCGGCCGATGGATGGCGGGACCGGCGCGCTTTACGTGCTGCTATCGCGCTGAGGCGTACCGGCCTCGCCCGCTTCGAGCAGCAGCACCGACGCCTGCGCTGCAATGCCCTCGCCGCGGCCGAGGAAACCCAATCGTTCCGTCGTTGTCGCCTTCACATTCACCTGCTGCAGGGAAACTTCCAGAAACGCGGCGAGCTGTTTTCGGATCGTCGCCCGGTACGGTGCAAGCTTCGGCGCCTCGGCGAGCACTGTGATATCGACGTTGCCGACCCGCAGCCGCCGCTCACGCAGCATGCTCATCACGCGCTGCACAAAGCGCACGCTCTGCGCATTGCGCCAACGCTCGTCGCCTGGGGGGAAATGCTCACCGATATCGCCAAGCCCGGCGGCGCCTAGCAGTGCATCACACAGCGCGTGCAACACCACATCGCCGTCGGAGTGCGCGATGACCGCCTGCGTATGCGGGATGCGCACACCGCCCAGCATCACGAAGTCCCCGGGACCGAAGGCGTGCACGTCGGTGCCGGTACCGATTCTCATGCGGCGGCCCGCCGCGCAGCGAGCAGCGCCTCGGCGAGCGCAAGGTCGGTTGCGCTTGTGATCTTAAGGTTTGCCGCCGAGCCTTCCACAAGCTCGGGATGTTGCCCCAACCATTCGAACGCCTGGGCTTCATCGCCGGGAGAGCGGCGCGCCTCATGCGCCGAATCCAGCGCTGCACACAACGGGCCGTAGCGAAACATCTGCGGGGTCAATGCGCGCCACAGGCGGCCGCGCTCAAGCGTGGCCTCAACCCGGTGGTCGTTGCCGGCACGCTTTAAAGTATCCGCCTGCGGGGTCGCCAAAAGACCCCCCACCTCATGAGCGTGCAGCGCCTCGATGAGCCGATCCCGATCGCTTGCCGTCAGACACGGACGGGCCGCGTCGTGCACCAGCACCCAATCATTCTCGAGCGCGCGGTCACTCAACGCACGCAGGGCATTACGCACGGAATCGGCGCGGTGCGCGCCGCCCACCGTCGTTTCAACGCCCGGCAGGTGCGCTGCCAGCCGTGGCCAATGGGCATCGGCCGCAGCGATTGCAACCACCGCCTGCGCGCAGCGCGAATCCGCGACAAACGGCGCGAGCGCCCATTCGATCACGGTCCGGCCGCACAGGCGCGCGTATTGCTTGGGCACGGGGTCACCAAAGCGCATGCCACTGCCCGCTGCGGGCATCACGAGCCAGTACCGCATCGAGCTTGCAGCGGCGCTAGCGCTCACCGCGCCGCGGTGCGGGTCGGCGTCTTGGCGTCCGTTTCCGCATGGCCCGGTACCACTTGATAAAAGGTCTCGTTGTTGGCAATCATGCCCAGGTCGCTGCGCGCACGCTCTTCGAGCGCACCGAAGCCGCTTTTCAAGTCGCGGACCTCCGCAGCCAGCTGCCGGTTGCGATCGGCCAGGCGTTCGTCTTCGGCGCGCTGCTGGGCGACCGCAGCATTCAATCTTGCGAGCTCCTGCACACCACTCACGGACAGCCACAGCCGCTGTTGCAACAACAACACGACGACAAGCAGAGAAGCGGCAAGCCATTTCATGGGCAGGCCAGCCTAGCACTTGACGGCAAAGGCGTCGCGTCCCGCATAGCGCACCTTGCCGAGCTCAGCCTCGATGCGCAGCAGCTGGTTGTACTTTGCCATGCGGTCGGTGCGCGACAGGGAGCCGGTTTTGATCTGGGTGGCGGCACTGGCCACCGCGATGTCTGCAATCGTCGTGTCCTCGGTTTCGCCCGAGCGATGCGAGATTACCGACGCATAGCGCGCGCGCTCAGCCATGTCGATCGCTGCCAGAGTCTCGGTGAGAGTACCGATCTGGTTGGGCTTGATCAGTATTGCGTTCGCGACGCGTGCGTCTATGCCGCGCTTCAATATTTTCGTATTGGTGACGAAGAGATCATCGCCGACCAGCTGCACCCGCGAGCCCAGTGCGCGCGTCAGCTCGCCCCAGCCGTCCCAGTCGCTCTCGCTCATGCCATCCTCGATCGTTACGATCGGATACTTTGCGGCAAGATCGGCAAGGTAGTGCGTGAATTCGATCGCCGTGAAACGCCGGTGCTCGGATTCAAGCTCGTAGTGCTGCGCCTTGTAGAGCTCGGAGCTTGCAACATCGAGCCCCAAAAAAACGTCGCCGCCCGGTTTATAGCCCGCCGCCTCGATCGCCTGCAGAATAATGCCCAAGGCCTCCTCGTTCGAGCCCAAATCCGGTGCGAACCCGCCCTCATCTCCCACCGCCGTCGACAGCCCGCGCTTCGTCAGGAGCTTCTTCAACGTGTGGAAGATCTCGCAGCCGTAACGCAGCGCTTCATGAAAGCTCGGTGCACCCACCGGCAGAATCATGAATTCCTGGATGTCGAGGCTGTTGTTGGCGTGCGCGCCGCCATTGACGATATTCATCTGCGGCACCGGCATGACCGGCGCGCGGCCCCCGCCCAGATGCGCGGCAAGGTAGCGGTACAGAGGCTCGCGCGCGTCAGCCGCAGCGGCGTGTGCGGCGGCAAGCGACACTGCCAGCAGCGCGTTTGCACCGAGTCGCTCCTTGGTCTCGGTGCCATCGAGTTCAATCATCTTGCGGTCGATTCCCGCCTGATCGCGCACGTCATGGGAGACGAGCGCCGGTGCGAGTACAGAATTGATGTGTGCAACTGCTTTGAGAACGCCTTTTCCCTGATAGCGCTTCGTATCCCCATCACGCAGCTCCACCGCTTCGCGCGAACCGGTGGAGGCGCCCGAGGGCACCGCGGCGCGACCGCGTGCGCCAGAGTCAAGGATGACATCCGCCTCCACGGTGGGATTGCCGCGGGAGTCGACGATTTCACGCCCGCGGATCGTTGCGATCTTACTCATAACAGCGTTTCCTCAAATGGCTGCGCCTTGACCACCCGGTCAAGTGCAGCGAGCGTCTGCAGCAGCGCTTCCATGCGCGCGAGCGGCCAGGCGTTGGGTCCGTCAGAGAGGGCCTTTGCAGGCTCGGGGTGGGTCTCCATGAATAGTCCGGCAACCCCGGCGGCGAGCGCTGCGCGCGCCAGCACCGGGATGAACTCACGCTGGCCGCCGGAGGAGGAGCCCTGGCCGCCCGGCAGCTGCACCGAATGGGTGGCATCGAACACCACCGGGCAACCGGTGGCGCGCATGATCGCAAGCGAGCGCATGTCGGAGACCAGATTGTTGTAGCCGAAGGAGAAGCCGCGCTCGCACACCATGATTGAGTCATTGCCGGTTGAGCGCGCCTTGGCGACCACGTTCTGCATCTCGTGCGGCGCCAGAAACTGACCCTTTTTAATGTTGACCGGTTTGCCCTGCCTTGCGGTGTTGATGATGAAGTTCGTTTGCCGGCACAAAAATGCGGGCGTTTGCAGCACATCAACGACCGCGGCAACCTCGGCAAGCGGCGTGTCTTCGTGCACGTCGGTGAGAATGGGCACGCCCACGGTGCGGCGCACGTCATCGAGCACCTTAAGCCCTGCCGCGATTCCCGGACCGCGGAAACTTGCGGCGGAGGAGCGGTTCGCCTTATCGAAGGATGCCTTGAATATGAACGGTATCTTCAGGCGCGCAGTGATCTCTTTGAGGCGCCCGGCGATCTCCTGGGTCAACGTCGCACTTTCGATGACGCACGGTCCTGCGATCAGGAAAAACGGCTGCTCGATGCCGATTTCTTGCCCGGCGAGCTTCATGCCCCTGCGGCTTGCGGCAGCTGCGCGGCCCGATGTGCGCGCGCGGCGCGGATGAAGCCGGTAAAGAGTGGGTGACCGTCGCGTGGCGTGGAGACAAACTCCGGATGAAATTGCGTCGCGACGAACCAGGGATGGCCCGGCAACTCGATGATCTCGACCAGGCCGTCGCGCGAGAATCCGGAGAAGCGCAGGCCACCGCGGCTATAGCGCTCCAGATACTGATTGTTGAATTCGTACCGGTGCCGGTGGCGCTCCATGATCGCATCCTTGCTGTAGATCTCGCGCACCTGCGTGCCCGCGCCGAGCACAACTTCCTGCGCACCCAGGCGCATGCTCGCGCCTTTTCCCGACGAATCATCGCGCAGCTGCGCGCCGCGGGCGACATCCTGCCACTCGGTGATGAGCGCAATCACCGGATGGGGCGTGGCGCGATTCATCTCAGTGCTGTTGGCGCCGTCGAGCCCGAGCACATGGCGACCAAATTCGATGACCGCCATCTGCATACCCAGACAGATTCCCAGATACGGAATACCGTTTTCACGCGCATAACGCACCGCCTGAATCTTCCCTTCGACACCGCGCTCGCCG